>NZ_JAMPLB010000078.1:0-28983 GCF_039962325.1 Leptolyngbya sp. PL-A3 | reverse complement strand
CGAGGATGTTCCATTCTTCATCAGTGAGGCTGCTGGAATATGGCATGGTACCTTGGTTCAAGGGATTTCAGTACCTTAATTTGAGATTGTAAAGATGTCAAATGGGTTCTATAAGTTCCAGTAACCCGAAACGGAGAATTCCCTCCACTTGGGCTAATCAGAACCTTATCAGGAGCACGCTCACCCGAATTCAAATAGCTATTGAGTACAACCTCATTACTTAAAGAGGCATCAGAAGCAATCAAAATCAGGCGAAAAGGTGATTTGCTCCCCTCAAAGGGATCGATGAATTGCTCCTGTAGCCAATCCGCCAACCGATGAGCAAATAATGCTCCAGCCCCATCCCCAGCCAGTTCATCTACCATCACAATAATTGTAGAAATCCGTTTAGAAAACTCCTGCCGCTCCCGTCGCCCTGCTGGAGTATTTGGCTTTTTGCTAAAAAGATTTCCCAACCCCTCAACAGTCGTTGAACGCGCTGTTGCCCGATACCCCTGAATTGCTGCTGTCATGACCAGCCGATTGGTCTTGGGGTTCTCTTCCAGTAACCGTCGGGCCGCCCCTGCAAGCGTCCGCAAAACCCCTGGACGCCGAGATGATTCCACCCGATCTTCCCGTTCACTGCGCGATCGCTTAAACCGGGCCGAGGTAACAATATTGCAATCAATCTGGTGCTCTTCATCAGGCGTCACAAATACCGTATTACAAACAGGTTTTGCCAGCCCTGCTACCCCATCCACGACAACCGCACTATCCACCACCCGATTCTCCGACCCCTGCTTGGCTCTCTGTTCCTCATACCATTGAGGTGCAGCCGCAATTAGCTTGGAATTGGTTGTCACCGTCAAAATGCCACTGGGTTCCCCTTTGTCTTGAGCAAACTTAGTGGTCACATCTCGATTGATAACTACCCTGGGACTGACGTAGAGAAATAAATACCCATTCCTTTGCTGCTTCAGAAACTGAGTGACAGCCGTTGTCTTTCCAATTCCTGGGTTACCTTCTAAAGCCAAAACATTTAATTGCCCCACTTGAGCAGCTCGCAGTCCAGCAATTACTGCTGCTGCATGAATACCCCGCAAGGGTAGTTGATTATTTTGAGGGTTCTGTTGCTGAAAAGCTTCTGTAATACAAGCTTTTGGGCTATTTCCCCCAAAGAATTCGATTAATTCACGGGTTTCCTCAACCGCTGCGATCGCCTCATCACAGGCTACAAGCTGCATGGGATTGTGGAAATGCTCTAAGGTTTCCTTAAACAAGTACTGGAAACTGCCATTAATATCTGGTTGCTGGGCCAGTTGCTTGGCTTGCTCCTTAAACTCACGGGGGAGCGATCGCACCAGTTTATTAAACACCGTACGAATCTCTGCATTAAGAGCTTCTTTAGAGACATCATCTCCAATCTTTCTCATTCGGCAATAGGCTGTCCCGAGCGAAGCCATCAGCCGAGTTCTAGGATCGGGTTCGGGGTCATTGCCAGTAAACTGAGCCGCAATACTTTCAAACCCATTCGAGGTAACAGCGATCGCCCGTGTATTGCACACACCGTGCAATCGCTCTTTGGCTCGTAGCAGCCGCACTAGGGATTCAGTATAGGAAGATGCCTGACAAAGCTTATAAAGAGGCTTATCAGAGCCACTAAAAGCCACCAAGTGATTCGCCAGATTTGAACTGATTAAAAACTCATCCTCACTCACCTCAGCACAGATTCTTGAAAACACTCCTCGTGAGTCCAGATAGCGAGCATAACGACTAATCTCTTCACGATGCGCTTCTTCAGAACGAAAATCTGCAAGCTTACCGGGTGCGTTATAGGAAAATTCCAAACAGAAAATTGCATGATTTGCTTTTGCAGTCTTTCCCTCTTTTCGCTTCTCCCTCTCCTCACGCTGCCTTGAATTTTGGCGTCCACTCGATAACCACAACAGAAAATCTGCCCGAGCAGGCTGCCCTTGCCTAACCCATCCCAGATCACAATGCCCCGGCAAATCAAAGGTTGATTGAAAAGCCTGTGCCGTTGCTTCAACTTCCTCATCCCGTTGAATTTCGACTCCAGGTAGTACCAGGGGGCACCAGATAGCTTCGAGTCTGGGTTTACGCAATGCGCTATGCCCTAGACACTCTCGTATCGCTGTCCAACCCAAACCATAACCCAGCACCAAAAGATGGCGCACTGCCGTCTTAGCCCAATCCTGAGCATAGGGGTCGCTCAGATCCAAAGCTTGAATCAGACGGGTATAAATATCAGAATTCCTGGCTTTTCTCCAAGGTTCTAGAACCTGGTGTTGACCATCGAGTAATCCCTCATGGATCAACCATTCTAAAACACCTCGTTGCACAGCAATTTCAAAAACACGACCAAGGTTGGAGGATTGATTAAGAAATGAGGGTTCCACTACTTTCTCCGATGCAAGACACGAGAGACATGGCAGAGTAAAGCTGGGTAGCTAAGCAGCACTTTTCCCCTACGACGGGTATGCATGATCTCAACTTCTCCTGCCGCCTCAACTGTGGCCGGAGAAATCCAGCTAAATGGATCTAGCACCGGAATGAGTTGTCCCTTTTTCTCTCCACGCTCTGCTTCAATGAAATGCAACCCGCGTAGCAGTGAGAGCAGGCAAGGATGAACTTCAGACCGTTGATCAGCATCCACCAGGTGCCGTCGAGGACGTTCCATCCAATCAACCTCACCCACCCGCTGATCCGACACCAAAAAATACACACAAAAACCAGACTGAGGGCGTTTGTCCTCTTGCACCACGTTCAGGGTCGCAAAGGTATAAACCGGGATCACATTCCGCACCTGTAACTGGTTAAGGTCACGCAAGAAGGTCGTATGGTCCCCCGCCCGTAAAATCTCAAATGCAGCCTGGTCCGCATCACGACGTTTCAGCCTTGTTGCAGGAAACACATCCCTTAGAAGGGTATAAATTGTCAGATCAGAAAAGGTTTTAGAGATTTCTGCCAGAAATTCCTTAGGAGTTAAAAGGGAGTTGTAATCAGCAGCTCGGTTGAGGTGACGCCCCCCATAGGCATGGGAGAGCAAAATAATATGCTCACAACCCTGCGCCTTGAGGTAGCTGATCTCCTCCTGGACTAACCGTTGCTTACCCAGTTGCTCCGGGGTATCCACAATATCCACCTGCATTCGCTCAGCCTGAAGCTGATACCCCACAAAAGGATGCTCGATCACCGTTGCGAGATAGCTTTGAGCCAGCAATAAGTGCCCTTTTTCGTTGTTAGGGAGAATAGGCTGCTCATCGCATGGTCGTGTCGCATAGGAGATTAAGCCAACTTTGGGTACTGATGGCACTGTAGGGGTGCTGATTGCAATCGGGAATGCACTGAGTAGGGCATCGAAAACGCCAGCCTTGACATACTTCGAAGCGAATCGCTCTGGATTTAGATTATGCAGGGAAATACCTTGCATCCGAATCTTGATGTCCTGAGCTAGAAGAGCTTCAATCGATTGAGCCGCAGCATAGACATAATCATCGCCATTACCCTCCTCCCTGGACTTGCCCGTTTCTTGAAGTCGTAGCATGAGGGTAGTGAAGTCATGGGCACTCTCACCCTTTAAACGCTGAGTAATCCTCCACAGACAGCAGTAGGTAAATATTGTAAAAGCAGCAACAGCCGCCGCATGGAATTGCTTGCTATCGTCCGTGCTCCTCTCCCGTTTTTGAAGGGTTTTAATGTCGTATTCAACATGCACCGAAGCAGGCAGTATCCAATCTTTTGCATCAGAGGCGGATTCAACAACTTTATAAACCCAGGAATCCTCTTTTTTTTCAGAACAGTAAGGAACCCAGCAGACTTGAAGAAGCTGAGAGGGAAGCAGGCGTTGAGCCTGAAGCGAACATTCCTCACCTCGAACCACCAAATTATGCTCAGAGATTTCCGTTGATACACTCACTGAAAATAGGGTGCCTGGAACATCAGGAGTCTTTGAAACCTCAATATGGCGAAACCACTCCACCTGTTCACGAGATCGCTGAGGAGAACTTACCAGCAAATCTTTTACACCAGGTTCAGCTCCTTCCAGACGCGACCATTCAACAATCGTACGTTTGA
Organism: Leptolyngbya sp. PL-A3; assembly: GCF_039962325.1. NCBI lineage: Bacteria > Bacillati > Cyanobacteriota > Cyanophyceae > Leptolyngbyales > Leptolyngbyaceae > Leptolyngbya > Leptolyngbya sp. PL-A3. The sequence goes on along the minus strand of NZ_JAMPLB010000078.1, from coordinate 24,909 downwards.
CACAGATGAATTGTTGAGAGGAGCGCCGCTGGACCTGAGATATAATTCTCTGACTTTTCGTACGAAGCACCTCAACTAGTGCTGTGGCGATCTGATCCATCGTAGAAGATTGTTGCCGCAGCTCCTGCAACAGGTTTTGAACCGCCTCTTTCCCACCGGATTTCAGTTGGGCAAGCCGTTGTTGTACCAGTGAAGATACATCTTGATCCTCCTGAGTACCAGCGTTTGGTGTTACGACAGCAAGAAAAAGCAGCTCCGCAAGCCGCCGACAAAGCCGTCCTGGCTGAGACTTTGATAAAGCTTCCCAATCATTTAGCTCCTCTTCAATGTCATCTAAGCGACTTGAAAAAGCAGCCTTGCCTGTCTCAGGCTTTTGACCATTCACCCGAAAGCGGTAACTGACTTCCCGTACAACGCTATAGCTGGTCGATTCTTGATTTCGCGTCTTTTCTTCAAAAATTTGAGTCTTCCACTCAGCCCAGACGGGTAAACAACTGTAAAAGGTTGCTTTATTCAGGTACTCAGATAGCTCAAACTCAGCCACTGTTCCATAATGAGCACTCAGATCAACGGTATACCCTACTTCATGGGCTGTTTCAAATAAGCATGAGGCTCGATGAACGTATTCAACTAACGCTTGGTGCCCTGGCTTACGGACGGCTTGAGCCTGATCTGCGATCGTCTCCATAATCTGGAACGCGATCGCCAGTCTTACCCGTGCCAATGCCTCATCATCTAGAAAATTGAGAAACCGTGTAATCTGGCTATCAATCCTGATTTGTTCATCTTTGAGACTATCAATAGCCGATTCTATATCGTCTTCATCGTAATCACGATGAATCGCTAAATAATCACCCACAGCACTACACATGCGCTCAAAGTAATCAGCGGCATCAATCCGTTCAATCGCCGAAATGACCTTGGCAACTGGCTTATCTTTTGGCGTTACCTTATCTTCTGCCATAAAAGCCAGGGGAATCAGGTTCGCTGAATGGGCTTGTGTTTTATACGAGGCTCCTACGCGCTTAGCCAGGTTCTGAAACTGTTGCTCTGGCTGCTCTAGAAGTAGAGAAGATAGAGGAACACTTGTAGGTGAAGCTGAATCAATTGCCTGATCAATAACAGCCATCAATTCATCAACTGCTTTTGCCAACCTATCAGCACTTCCTTCAGATAAGTTTCCTCCAACCCGAGAACGCATCCCATAGGCCGGATTAGTAAGCTCCCAGACAAACCCACGACCTTTCGCTGGATCAAAAAACTGACGAAACTCGCGCTGTCCGAAAAGTCTACGCAGAACAGAAGAAGTACATACCCTCAAACGCCTTTTCTGATCATCAAACAAGATTGCCCGTCGCTGCTTGGGATCTTGAGTCTCTGGCTCAGCATCGGCACTCACTGGCACGGCTTTGGAAACGAGGCTGATAAGTGTCGCCAGATCAATAGAAGGCTTAACAATATGTGCCGAAATTTCGGCACCACGATTTTGTAGTGTCATAGCTTTGGTCCTTGTATAACCAGTCTTAGACTGCTTCACCCACAAAGGCGACCAACCTGAGTAGATGGAAACTAATTATTCTCTAACTTAGTTATGCCCTAAGTGTCAAGATCAGAGATCATTTCTATTTACAAAGCAACGAGGCTTGAGGAAGGAGTTCTTAGATTCAACGCAGTTCACAAGCCTATTTTCAGGCATGGGGATATCTCAGTAGAGTTCTAAGAAGCATCAACAAAGCTTTCAGTACTCTAGGAGCAAGAGATAGAGAAACCTGAGGGAGTCAAGCTCCTTCTCTTTTCCACGAGAAAAAGGGTGAGCACAGAATTCCTCTCATGCCGCCCCTATGGTTTGCAATGTTGTGAAAGCCGTCAAAATTGAGAAGCAATGCTACTTAAACCAGTATTTTTCTCGCAAGACTCTAAATTTCCGATCAGCCATAAAGCAGGGGTTGCAGTCTTCTGCCCAGAACGAAGAGCAATTGTACTGTAAGTTACATACAGACAAGCATGTTATGAGTTCTCTCAATACACCCGCTGTTTTTGTGCAGAAGTATTTTTAGAAATTAACCAAATATTTACAAAGTTTTCACTAATTGATCCCTCATCTTTAAAGACACAGATGATTATTCTTTGTAAATGAGCAATGATAGAAAGGTGCCTTGGCGATCTGCATTCCTTCATGCTCGTTTAGGCCACCCTCTCATCGTTGTCTTAAGATGCAGTAAGGTATGCCGAAAAAGAAGGACTTTTGGGAATTAGCAGATTCCACTATTCTGGGACGCACTAAAAAGAACGAGTTGCTACAAATCGCCCGTAGCGAGCATCAGCAAGTTCAGTCCTATCGCGCTCAAGTTGAAGCCCAATCTCAGCAGATTGGAATTCAAAGCCAGTTAATCGAACAGCTCAGAAGCCAGCTTGAACGAGAAGGGAATGTTCATCGGCAGGTGCTCTCAGACCTCTTCCAAACCTTTGAAGAGCAGCAGCATAATCACGAACAGGAACTGCGCCGACTACAACAGGAGGCCAGGGATTGGGAAAACGTGGCCCAGGATTATGAAGATGCAATCGTTACCTACCGCAGTGAAATCTCCTATCTGCAATCCGTTGTCCAACGCATCAAACAATTCGGGCAAATGTCTCCCCTCGAAGCAGGGCAAGCCTTTGTAAAATGGCTATTTGGTTCTAAAGCAGAGGAAGCTATGGAGCACTGCTCCAGTTGCAATGGCATCATTACCTCTTTGACATATAACTACTGCCCCCACTGTGGCATCGCTCATCAGCCCGTGCGGTCTAGCCAAAAGGCTTGATCTGTTATGAAAACGATTACCCGAAAACAACTCATTGAGTTTGGAGCAAGTAAGTACCAGGCAGAGCTGGTTACAAAATCCCTTGCCCCTCTTCGTAAGCAAGGTAGCGCCAATGTATACGACCTATTTATGGTGAGCGATCGCTGCAAGGAATTACTGGAAAATAAACGCCTCAAGGAATCGACCCGAAATGCCATTAAGTCTCTGCGATGGAGCATATTGGCGCTGGCTGAACAAATCCAGGATGCCCCTTTTGGCATGAGTGGCCTCGAGCAGTTGGAATATGCAGACAAACTCCATCAACGCGCAGATAGCTTGTTTACTCAGGCTCAGGATAAAGCGAACCGCATAAAGAAGAGTTCTACGAAGAAGGCTCCTGCGACCAGCGCTAAAGGGAAAAAGAAATGAGCGAGTTAGCTAAAATCCTCAATTCAGAAACAGCCCTAACGCAGGCTGAAACAAAAATTGCTCAAACCAGGCAAATCAAAGCAAGACTTAAACACCGGCGTAACGATGGCAAACTGCTTTACGACAATTGGCAGGGCAGTAGCAACTGGCATCAGTGGCGTATGCACCAACTAGAACGACAAGGATGGAAGTGCGTCTGCTGCGATAAACAAATGGGGTTTGGTGAGAAGACGTATCTAGCCAACGGAGACTTTAGACTGGAACCTCAGCATCCTACAGTTGAACACATCCTTCCCAAGTCCCTTTTTCCAGAACTTGCTCTCGATCTACAAAACCTGGTGATGGTCTGCTGGGCTTGTAATAAAAAGAAGGGAAGCAAGATGGCGATCGCCTCCAGAATGCGCCATAAACAATTACAAAAGAAACTCAACTTCAAGGAATGAGCCTGCCGCCAATTAGCTCTACCACCAAGTATGCAGCAACTCACCACTTAAGAAGAACAAGTTTCCACTTATGTAGAAATATATTCAGAAGCTCATTTAGACACAAAAGATAATCAGGGATTCCACACTTTACTTCAAGGTCATATAAATGACGGTCTATTCCAAACAAAATCCTCCTCCTAACCAATGGGTCTCCCTCGTCAAGCGCAGTATCCATGAACCCGGTACCGTTGAATGGTTAGATTCAAATATTGGTAATTTATTAAGGGCTGAGATCCACGCCTGTGGATATTGGGGAAATATTGACCATATTTTCACTGAACCCTGTCAAGAGAACCAATGGTTGTATGATCCTGAAACAGAATCTTTTACAGGTTACTTCATCACCCAGTATGAAAATCTTTATGGGTTTTGGTCACACACCTATGCCTATCGATCGCATTTCTTCCAAATCTTCACGACCTCTGAAAAGCGCTCCTACTATACAGCAGGCGATCCTCCCCAATTTCTAATTGATGATCTGGCCGATCAGGGTATGGAGGTTGTGATTTGGGATAAGGAATTGAGCAAAGATCATCCTCTTTTGCAAAAGGCCAAAGCAGAATGTGAGGCTCTTGATCCTCCACTCAATAAATCTATTGCAACCAGAATTTGGAATAAATCAACTTCTGAGACATTCCCAAGTGAGTGGGAGGCGAGAAAGCAGAAGCATCTCAAACAGAGTTAAGAAAAGTTTCCCGTTGGCACATAAGACAATTTATGATTTTCGGATAGTCACAGCAGGGCCATTGCACAGCAAGCACACTCACATGCTTTCATCCTTAAAGTACCAGTTCAAAAACTTGTGAGGCACAGCAGGTGCAATCTACTGACATTGGCTGTAACTCTTCGAATTAGGTTCCATTGAGTGAGAGAAAAAGGCGCAATTGCCTATTTTTACCAGCATGATCAGGACTTACGCATTGATGTTGTGGTTGGAGTGCTTCGCACCCCAACCACAACATCAATACACTACGGATAGTGGGCTTGCGTAAGCCCTGATGATAAGAAGTATCTTCACAACCTAACGTTCATCTATTCAGGCGATCGCTCCTCCACTCGCTCTGGATACTGAGTGATCACCTACCTCCAACAGCAGCAACAGAAACGAAAGATTGAGAATCTGGTGGGGTACTTGTATGAGGCGATCGTTTCTGGGTGGAATTTGCCAGCATCGCAAACGTCGTCGATTGTGCCACAAGGGTTTAATGAGTGGTTTAACGGGGCAAGAGCGCAAGGGTTAGTTTTGGCGGCTATAGCGAGCGATGGGGTTCACTACACGTTGCATATCCAACAGGGGTGGATACCCACAACACAACTAATGCAAGAAAGCCTCCGCTGACGCAGTTTCCATTCAATTGGTTTCCCCAGCGAGTGGGAACTGAGTGTAACACCAACACTTACCACGACAGGTGGACGTTTCCATTAGATTTAATCGGAAATAAGGAGGTGGATTAACGAAGAAGGGATCGCTCTTTCCATCCCTCTTTCCATCCCTCTTTCCATCCCTCTTTCAATTAGGCAACGGCTAGTTGCCGTTGACTCAGTCGGAAGTTGTGGAGTCCACAAGCAGTCTCCATTACAGTATCGGTAAAGTGACCGTTCGGGTTCTCAGCGGATGCACCACAATGTTGTACCGCTTGATACCTCCAATGTGATGCTCTATTTGCACACGCTCCCGAGATATCTCCTGATTGCGCTCTTTGTCTGCTTCGCTCAATTCGCCGTTACGGGGTTTCTTCTTCGGTTGATGCGTCTTTACACCTTCGGGTTCATACCCCTGAAAACCAGTGTCTTTCCATAACTGGGTGCCTTCGGGAAAACGGTAATCCTCCTCATCACAAATCGCTTTGTCATGTTTCTTTCCTTCGTAGGTGTCACTCAGGTACAACACCTTGCCTTGACGCTGGCTGATGAGCAGATTCTTCACCGTAAAGGTTTTCTTTTTCCCACTGTAATGCTGCTTGCGCTCATCTTTGTCCTTGGGGCGAGGAATGCGTCGTTCGGTGCCATCGATAATCAACTCCAAACCCACACATTCTTGGAGCACCCGCTCTAATCGCCAGGGACTACGCTCGGGCAGTTGTTGCTCATATCCCAATGCCTGATTCAGAATCGGCGTGAGCTTATGCACCCAATCGTGCGCCTGAGGTTGCCCAATGCCAAACAGAAACCCTTGCACCTCCTGCGTTGGATACAGTCGAAAGTAAACCAGGATGAACAGCAACTTATCTCGGCTATCCTGCAATTGTGCCTTGCGTCCCCCACCATAGCGTCTGGCTCTGGGTATCTGGATGTGATGGTGCTCTAAATAGTCTTGCCATGCTCGCTCAAAGCTCACCCATAATTGCTCAAACTCGCTCACGCGCAGCCCAGTCAAGCTTTGCAACACACGTGGTTTGTTTTGCACTTTGGGGTAGCTCAGCATCGTTCTTACCCTGTCCTTGTCCTCTGTACCTGGCTTTTAGCCTACACTATTTCCGATTAAGTCTATTTAATTGTGGTTCCCAGCAAGTGGGAACGAAAAGTTTGCTTTCAGCCGGAGTGTCCCTTCCCTGTTTCCATTCAATTGTGGTTCCCAGCGAGTGGGAACAGCCGGACTCTGGAAGGCTTGCTAGTCAAGCTTTTCAGAACCCTGTTTCCGTAGGGGTCTATTCTACCTGTCAATTGTATGCCATCATTCGCATTAAGCTTCCGGAAAAAGTGGCTGAATTGCTTTCCTGGTAAGGCATCCATAGGGGTCAACAAGAGAATCACTGTTTTGGCGATCGCCCGACCCCTACGACTTTTGAGAAAATCTATGGTTCACCGGGGAGCAAGGTATCTGGGGTGTACTCAAGAAGCAATTCCAGCTTCCTGAAATAGGTATTGAGCATTCAGGCTCAAATCGGGTAGCAGGGGATCAGTGAGAGGACGATCGCCTCGGAAGATCTGAGGTGGGCGATCGGGTACAAAGACCGTGATGCTTTGAGATTTGGGATCAACGATCCATACCCTCAAAACCCCAGCAGCGAAGTAATCAAGAGCTTTCTCAGTCATACCGCCAAAGGTTTGATCGGGAGAGATGATTTCTACGGCCAGATCGGGTAGGACAGGGCAGGGGCCATCTTCGGTAAAGTCTTTGGGCAGGCGTTCCTGGGATACAAACAATAGGGCAGGAACGGGAACCCAGTCTTTTCCCTCCCGTTTTAGGGTGACAGCCCACTCTATACCCACTTCTCCCCGCTGACGACCCCAGTGTTCCAGAATCAGGAGCAGGGCTTTCTGGGTGCGAGAGTGGAAGCGTTGGGGAGCCGTTTTGGGAACTGCGACACCGTTGATAAGCTCATAGGCAACGTCACCCTCCGGGAGAGCGAGGAAGGCTTCAAGGGTGAGTCGATCTTGAGGAGCCTGCACCATAGGGATGCCATGATAAACAGATGTCTTGATTTTACGATCATCTGCAATTTTGGGGTGCGCTTCAAACTACGTCTGGCGGAGAATAACCATGACAAGCATCCCATCACGAAACCGGATTTTGTAGGAGTTGGGCGATCGCATTTTCCTCCAACCATCCTCCCAACTTCACACAATCCTGCTCCTGACGTGAGTTTTTACGCTGGTTATATTCGTATCTGACAATATCCTCAAACATAGCGAGAGGAAGAAGTACAACATCTGCTTCCATATCATCGTCTATAAAAGAAACTCGTTCTATCTTGAAATCAAATCCAGTCCAACGAATCGTGGATAGATGAATATCTGTATAATTCTTGAAGTTTCGGATTATACCATTTCGTTCAAAACTAGGATTTCTTTCCTTAAAGAGCATTTTCCAAATGAGATGATGTCTGACAAATTTACGTCCTGTTGAGCAGTCCGAACATACCTCCACTTCAACCCCTTCAATCGTCAAAAACTGCCTCTCCATTTTTCGAGGAGTTACCTTATCTACAATGTCCTCTTGAATTGGCTCTGGCTCCTGTGACATGGTCTCACCTGCAATATGGAAGGAAGATTCTAACGAAGAAGGTTTTATCAACTTGAATGGATTGGGTTGATCCGTTCGCGTCCAGATAAGGCGAATCGGATCAGCCTCCAATGCCGCCATACCTGGATAATTCTCATGGAGGAAAGGATGCTTTTCTATCAGCGCCACAAGCTGAAAGGCTTGTAGAGCCAACATCTCAACACCCGCGATAGGCCGAATGCTCAAATCTTCTGCAAAATGCTTATTCTCTTCATCAAACGAGAACCACGGCCCCACCTCGATCGCAATCCCATTGCATCGCGTCCGCCACCAGGATGCCCCTTTACGTCGGACAAATTCTGCCCAATGGAGACGAGTTGGCCTCTTGTTACTGGCTTTGAAAATTCGACGCAGCGTAGAAGGAACCCTCCCACCTCCGAAGTAGCGAATATTGACTGTGGGCAGATCGTGATGGGGGGATTTAGATGTCATCCCAAAAATGATGCAGTACCGGGAAATTTTGCTGAGAGCATCCTGCAACGCAATTTCAGAAGGGGTAATCTTTTTGGGCGGAACGGGGGTGTTATTCAGTAAGGGATTGTAGAGATTGATATAGTGGGCTTCCCGTACTCCCAACTGCTGGACTTGCCCACTGCAATCTAACCATGCCAATCGGACGGGCGATCGCTTACCAATGCGCGTCAATTGCTCCAGTCGATGATGATCTCGCCAGCGCTCCACCAAATTAATGGCCCGACCAATATACAGAACCCGCTCTTTGCTATCAATAGCAAAGTAAATGGCAGGACAAGCAGGAAGTTGATCCCGTTGAGATAACAGACGTGATGGAAGCGTCAGCAGATTAAATTCAGGATGTAGGAGCATGACTGAAGTAGGCCCAGCAACTTCATCATTCCCGAAATCCAATAGAGACGATTATCACTGGGCGAAGTTTGAATGGCGATCGCCCGCACTCATGGGGTCTGTAATGCAGCCCGATTACCATCTTGTCCCTCAGTTCTGGGAAAAACTGCAAATTTGAAAAGCCCACTTTCCCAGAACTCAAGGGATATTGCATAGCTCCACGAACCAAGCTTGAGGAGGGCGATCGCCCACTCCAACATCAGCACCAGACTCGCAACCCTGAATCCTAATGTATAAATGCCTGCCCTCATTTGAGGACAGGCATTGAGGTTATACATAGCTGAGGACTTTATAGTTTTGCCCCCGTGGTGTTATAAGCGATTTCATCAGTTTTAGTATTGCTCATATATGCTTGTGCTCGTTTCTACCAGGGGTAAGAACTCCAGGAGCCAAAAGGGAGAGGGCAGAATTTAGCAATCAGGGTTGTGGCGATCGCCTCTATTTGGACAAGAGTTATCACTTCCTACTCCTGCACTAACTCCACAAGGAGCGGAAGGAGCAGTCTTTCAACATCAGTTCTGGGAAAAGTCCAGAAGTTGGGGTAGCGAACTTCCCAGAATTAACTGCCGCTATAACCCAAACGACAGAAATGGCTGTGGACTCATTAACCCCTGAAAGGATTGAGAGAGCGATCGCCTTCAGCCAATGTATTAAAATCTAACCACCAAACTTAATAAATGCCAATCCAGATTAATACAGCAGGCGGCGGTCGCGTTCTCATTTTTCCTGAGAAACCGCACAAGGATGCTCATTTTACGCCTTCAATTCTGGGAAAACTTCAAATTAAGGGCTAAATTTTCCAGAACTATTCAATTACTGCTTTATAGCCCATACAGTAGAGCTTGTCCCACTCTGGGCATTACTCAAGAACCGGGGAAAGACGATCGTTCGACATCAGAAGCGATGAAGGAGGCGATCGCTCCTCTAATTCTATAAAACAGACGAGCAATGCAAGAGAGCGCCTCCCTCGGTACATAGAAGAAATTGATAGGCAAAAGCTAACCCACACACAAATAATCTTGATAATGAGCGCTGAAGCAAACACTTTATACCAGAGCCAGCACAATAGCCTAAAAAAACTTGTGAAAGGAAATTGTGCAGTGAGTAAAATGTTACCTTTACTCACTGACATCTTAATTCTGTTAGTGTATCTTGATCAAGGACTATATATCTTGAAGTATGACTTTGAATCTCAAAAAAACTGAGATTGTTTAGAGTATAGATAGAAAAAACTGTAACGCCCTTAAAAAAGCTCATCTGAATCATAAAAATGCTGAAGAAGGATGCTTTTTAAGCAATCGTTTAATAGAGGATGTGATATACGTGATTTATACTTAATACGGTTTTAGTTCCTTCTATCTCAATAGCATCAATGAATACGGCATCTAGGAGAGTGCCTTATGTGATGCACTCTCCTAAATTGTTAGGGTAATAGCTAGGCATTTCATCTGTTAATTACGCTGATTACTTTCTATTGCCAAATATTCTGCAAGGTGTTTTTTTAAAGGGAATTTACCTTTCAAATATCTACATAACAACCAAACAGTCTTATGTTTTTTGATTCTAAAGGGATGTAAATTCCTACTTAAATCTCAGTAATCTTCCATTTCATAGGAGCTCTCGGGAAGTATAATTTTACACAAAGGATTGAGCCAATACACTTAGAATTATGTGCAGTCTGCTAAGGCCTAGATATGTGGCTGGAATTCAGCCGCATATCTAGGCATCCCTATCTAAATAGGTGATCCATCACGTTAGTAGTAAAACTTAAACCCCTCAGAAAGAAGAAGGTTATCCCATGAGCAATTACCAATTCGACATCATTGCACTAACTGGAAAGCAGGGGTTGACAGGGATGGAAGATAATCCCTCAATCAATGACGCAGGGTTAGTAGCGTTTATAGGGCAGTTCAATAATGATCCAAACTCCGAAAGGATTGCAGTCGGAAGCGGATATACCTTTACTACTCTTTCAGGATTATCTAGCTTTAGTCGTGGTGTTCAGATTAACAACTTAAATCAGGTTGTTGGGCAGTTTACTCTTCCTTCTGCCGGAGCAGGGCCAGTTTCTGTTGTTAGTGTCTGGGATGCAGATACTCCTTATAATCCCCCTGTCAGAATTGTAAGTGGTGGGCAAGATGGACAAGTCTTTAATTCTGATACTGGACAAATTGAGCCAACTGGGCCTATTTATCCCTTTGATTTAGTTGCTGCGACACCAACTATTAATAATAGTGGTGCTCAGGATAACGGTAGTCTTGTTAAAGATATTGGTGTAGTTGTTTTCCCAGCCTTGGATGGTACAACTGGCTTGCTTGCAACCCGTAAGGAATCCGGTGATCCGATTGCTCAGAATAGTTTTTACACAATTCAGAACAGGATTCCTTCACGGCCCATGGTGGCGGATAACGGGAATACTGTTGCACGTAATGGAACAACAGGTTCACAGTCCATCAATTTATATAGTAAAAATTTCGCTAGCTCAAGTTTGATTATTGGGCCTGCTCAAGCTCAGAGCCTTGGGCTGAGTCCTGGCATTAGTGATAACGGAGAGGTCGTTACATTTTATGCAGATCTTAGAGCTGATGCATCCACAGCGTTAAATTTAACGCCAGGTGCAGGTATTTTTGCAAGCATAAATACTCCAACTGGTCGATTTATCCAACAAGTTGCTGGGATTTCATCAGGCAACGGTTATCTTGACCCGTGGGAAACTTTTACCGATCTCAATAGTAATAATACTTTTGATCCGAATCTTGGGGAAGTAGATTCTGGGCCATTTACAGGCTTTGTACCAAACTCCCGTGTTGGTGTCAGCTACAACCTTTTATACGGGAAAGGGCAGGGTACTGTTGCCTATCTTGCTTATGATCGGGAAGGTCGGGAAGGGCTTTATACAAGTTCCTTTAGCACATCAGTCGGGAATGAACGTCTTTTTACAGTTCAGCCGCCTCGATTAGTCGCCAAAGTTGGTGATACTATTGATGGCCCCGGAAGTGCGACAATTCAAGATTTAGAAATTCATGATCCTATCAACTCTGCTGGCCAAGTTGCTTTTTGGGTATCACTTTCTGATGGAAAAAATGCGATTGTTCGTGCTCAACCTCCTGCACCAAAAGTAGTTAACATTGCCACCCATGGTTTTGGAAACGGGTTTCCACTTTTCCCTAACTTTTTGGATGGATGGTTTACTTTAGGTAACAAATTAGAAGGATTTGCCTTTGGAACCCCATTAGCAGGCCAAGTTAAATCTTATGTTTCAAGCTGGGACTCATCAACCGGTTGGTCTTCTGGTTGGTCTTCCGCGGCAGTAGCAACTCTCTTTCAAGCTCAAAACCGTACAGATTTATACGACTTAGCTATAAGAACTGTTGTCTTAAATTTGAAGCGGGCTGGGAGACTTGCTGAAAATGCTGCTAGAACAATTGCTACCGATGTTATCGTCTCTGGTCTGTTAGGCGATCCACAGTTAAGTATAAATGGAGATCAAATTATTCATCTAGTGGGTCACAGCCGTGGCGCCGCTGTCAATGCCCGTGTTGCAGTCTTGCTTGCAGAACAAAAATATAACATTAACCAATTCACATCTCTCGATGGATATTCGACGGACTGGCCAGGGCTAGCTGGTCTTTTGGGTGATATTAGTATTGTGACTGAAGTTAATGCTGTCAAAAATATTGGCAAACTTGAAAGGGCTGTTAACTACCGAGTGCAAGATAATCTTTTTTCTCTTCCAATAATCTTTGATTTAATTAAGACTGATTTACAGTCAGAGTTTAATCCACAAAATCAGCAAACAATTCGAGAAGCTTTTTTAGATGTCAAAGCCCCACCACGAGCTGGATTCGAAAACATTGTTCTGGAGGCACCTATTGGTTCTCCAGTATCAAATCATCTCAATATTACAGATTACTATACCTACTCGGATATACGTTCTAACCCTGACTATATTCTGGATAATTACGTTGGTGCTCAACGCAACATTGCTAACCGTTCTATGGCTAGGGCTTTGTCTTTTGACAGTTCATCAAGCCCGTCAGCTGAATCAGCTTCAGTACTAGCAGAATCTACTCTCTCTACTAATAATAGTAATTTTGGAAATTTTTCAGACGGTTCTTTTGAGGAATTAGGTAATTTACAACAGCAAATAGCATCCATAACATTTCCTATCATTGATGATCCGGCAATTCAAAACTGGATTACTCGAATCCAAGATACTTCTCAACTTGTCTCTTACATTTGGGATGTTAATGGAGATGTACAACTGATCCGAGATGGCAACAATACACTTATTGAACTTCGTCAAACCGATAATACATCTTTAGGGCAATTACTCAACCTGAATAGCAGCCCTATCTCCTTAGGATTTGATTTGTCTGTTGCCAGTGCAGGAGTGGGCGATCGCCTACAAGTCCTGTTTCAAGGAAATGTCTTGCAGGAATATGTATTAGCTGACTTATCTGCCAGCAACAATTACTCTGTTTCTTTAGTCGGATTAGGTTCACAATCTGGTGATTTAACATTTCAACTAACTGGGCCTACAGATAATCCGTCAGTTATTAGACTAGACAATCTTACAGTTCTAGAATCTAGCAGCTTGGCTCCTGTGGCTTCTGACGATGGAGTAACTATCAATGAAGATACCCCTATCGCGATCAATGTATTAACCAATGATAGTGATGCCGATGGTTCTGTGAATCCTGCGACTATTCTTATTACAAGACAAGCAAGCCGTGGTTTAGCCGTAGTTAACCCAAACAATGGTCAAATCACTTTTACACCCAATGCAGGCTTTTCTGGTACCACCAGTTTTAGTTATACCGTTCGAGATAATGATGATACGGTTTCAGATATAGCGACTGTTACCGTTACCGTTAATTCGGTCAATGATATTCCCGTTACCAATCCTGATTCTGTCATTAGCAATGGAGTTTCACCGTCAGTCATTACTGTTTTAGGCAATGACAGTGATCCGGAAGGCGATGCTCTCTCCATCGATAGCGTTACTCAGGGAAAAGGCGGCACAGTCACTATCAACTCAAATGGTACGTTGACCTATACACCCAACGCAAATTTCGATGCTCAGGATACTTTTACTTACATAGCAAAGGATGCAAATGGTGGAAAATCTAGCCCGACCACTGTTACTATCACTGATGCGACACGCATCATTGTAGTTAACTCCACAGGTGATTTGGGAGATGCAGATCCGACAGATGATACTGCGGATTCTGATTTAATAACACCGGGGTTGCAGGTAACCTTGCGATCAGCCATTGATTTTGCCAATGCGAGAGCCGGAAAAGACATTATTAATTTCAACATTCCTACTGGAGATGCCGGTTATAACGCCACAAACGGTAGCTTTAGGATTCAGCCTAATAGTACTTTACCGACCATCACAGATTCAATCATTCTGGATGCAACAACCCAACCCGGCTTTACAGGTCGGCCTGTTATTGAATTGAATGGTATCAAAACTGTTAACGGTACATCGAATGTAGATGGTCTCACAATTACTGCTGGCAACAGTATCGTTCGGGGATTCATTATCAATCAATTTACCAAAGGCAACGGTATTTCTTTGCGGGGTGGGGGTAATAACCGCATCGAGGGGAATTTCATTGGCACAGATGCAACCGGAACTAGTGTTGGAGATACCTCTAATAACTCGGGTGACTTAAATGGAGATTCACCGCTCTTTGACACTTCAAGGTTTTTGGGAAATGGTTTGACAGGAGGCTCTGTAGGTGTAGCAGCCGATGGACTATCTGGCATCTATGTTGATGCAGCATCCTCGAATAATATTATTGGTGGCACAACTCCTGGCTCTAGAAATGTTATTTCTGGCAACGGGACAGGAGTTTTGTTGGAAGGAAACGGAAACACGCTCCAGGGAAACTTGATTGGCACAGATGTTACAGGAACCGTTGCCCTTGGAAATGTTTTATCCTTCATTGGGGACTTTTTTATTGAAGACTATGCTGGGGTTGGTATTGGCGTTGCAATTCGAGGCAACCACAACATCATTGGCGGCACGACTGATGCGGGCAGAAATGTTATTTCTGGTAATACCAATACTACTGGATATATCAACACTGGTTACGGGATCAGCCTTGAAACTCGTGAAGCTGGAGGTCTTTATGGGGCAAGTGAAAATACAATCCAGGGCAATTACATTGGCACAGATATTACGGGGGTAAACCGTTTAGGCAACACGGGAGTTGGTATTACCATACAAGGAAGAGATGGAAATAATTTAATTGGAGGTTCAATTCCTGGAGCTGCTAATGTTATTTCAGGAAATGGGCAGTATGGCATCCTCTCGACCAATAATAGTAGTGGCAATCGAATTCAGGGTAATTTCGTTGGAACTGCTGAGGATGGAACGACACCTCTAGGGAATGGCTATGGAGGAATATCTCTAGCTGGTTTTGGTGCCAATTTTATTGGGGGTAGTAGCGCGGAGGGAAACATTGTTGCCTTTAATGGTAGAAATAATCTGCAATTTAGTGCAGGCATTTCTATTGATAACAACAATGAAAGCATTGTTTCGTTTAACCGGATCTTCTCCAACATCGGCAATGGAATCAAGTCGTTTGATAGCAGTACAGCCATCCACTCGAATACCATTTATTCGAATACTCTAAATGGCATTCTGCTCGAAGGTTTCAATAATCCCCGAAGCAGTTTGATCTCTAACACCACTTACGGCAATGGTCTTTTAGGCATTGATTTAGGAGGAAATGGTGTTACCTCTAATGATGCTGGAGATGGCGATACAGGTCCTAATAACCTTCAGAATTTCCCCACAATAATAAGTGTTACCAGTGGGAGTAGCACGACTAATATTGAAGGTATTCTCACGAGTAATCGTGCTAACTCTCGGTATTACGTTGAGTTCTTCTCCAACAGTAGTGCAGATTCTTCAGGTTACGGTGAAGGTGAAACGCTCCTTGGTTCTACATTCGTAACAAGTGACAATAATGGATTAGCAAACTTTGTAGCAACATTTCCTGTTGTCTCTGATGCAGGGCGTTTTATTACGGCTACGGCTACTGCAACGGATATTTTTGAGCGATACACCGATACCTCTGAATTTTCGAATGTTGTGTCTGTAACCCGTGCAGCCGGGCCAGAAATTCGAATTAATGATGTCTCCCAACTGGAAGGAAATAGCGGAACAAGTAACTTCACGTTTACCATCACCCTTTCGCAAGCCAGTAACCAAATCGTTACCGTTGATGCTCTAACCTTTAATGGCAGTGCAACACTGGTGGATGGAGATTACCAGACTTTACCAACAACCCGCGTGACTTTTAACCCTGGTGAAACCTCCAAGACAGTTACCGTTCGGGTAAATGGCGATACAATTCCGGAAGGGGATGAAACCTTCTTTGTTCGTTTGAGAAATGCAACCAACGCCACGATTACAGATAGTCAGGGAGTTGGAACAATTCAGACGGACGAGCCTTTAGCAACCACAATCGTGGTGAATTCAACGGCGGATGATCCCGACGCTGACCCAACGGATGGCGTTCCCGATGCTGATCTTGGTACTCCGGGTTTACAAACCACCTTGCGAGCAGCGATCGAGTTTGCCAACTCTACTCCAGGCGTAAACACGATTCATTTCAATATCGCTGGTACGGCTTCACCTATTATTCGGCTCAGTACCGCACTACCCGAGATCTATGAGGCTATAGTGATTGATGGCACTACGCAACCCAGCTTTTCCGGCACTCCAATTGTGACCCTAGATGGTAGCAATGCAGGGCTTGCCAATGGTTTAACAATCAGTGCTGGCAATAGCACGATACGTGGGTTGTTCTTCTGGAAACTTCAAGGTGAGCCTGGAGGCGGAGCGATTGTTTTGAAGGAAAATGGTAGCAATCGCATTGAAGGCAACGTGTTTGAAGAAAATGGGGGGGGCGTTGGCGGTAGCGCTATAGAAATTTTAAATAGCTTTGACAATATGATTGGTGGGACGATGAGCGCCCAACGTAATGTCTTCTTCAATAATTCAGCGAATCATATCCGAATTAGAGGCAGTAAATCACAAAGAAATAGTATTCAGGGGAATTTTATCGGAATTGATAATACCGAGCGGTTTAGCCTCATAAGCTCAGCGGGTGTTCTGATTGACGATGATGCATCCAACAACACTATTGGGGGAACAGCACCAGGAGCCCGTAATGTTATTGCAGGGAGCCTTTCGGGAGTAGAACTCAAAGGCGGTGGAAGAAATATTGTTCAAGGAAATTATATTGGTACGGATATATCGGGAACCCGAAAACCCACCAATATGAATACCGGTGGCACAGGTATTTCGATTACCAGCCGTGACAACGTGATTGGAGGGACACAACCTGGAGCAGGTAACATCATTTCAGGCAATGGTACCGGAGTTTACATTCGCTCTGACAGTAACAGTGCAACAGGCAATGTACTGCAGGGAAATCTTATTGGAACTGCTGCAGATGGGATCTCACCTCTTGGTAATTCTAATTGGGCGATATTCGTTCAGCATGGGGCAGGTGCTCCAAATAATTTGAACACGCTTATTGGAGGTACAGAGAGTGGCGCAGGCAATATTATTGCGTTCAATGGTGATCCAATAAACGTTGGGAATCCAACTTATGGTCAGTATCCTGCGGTTCTACTTTCAGCATCTGGGAACTCCCTCATTAGTAACTCCATTTTCTCCAACTATGGGCATGGCGTTCAAGTGAGTTATGGGGAACGCAATCGCATTCAATCCAATCAAATTTACTCCAATAGCTTGTTGGGAATTGACTTAACGCTATCAGCGGGTGAATCAGGTATTGGTGGGGTTACGCCCAATGATGTGGGTGATGGGGATACAGGCGGTAACTTGGTCCAAAACTTCCCAGTCATTACAGGTGTAACAGCTAGCGGCAGTGTAACAACACTGCGAGGTAGACTTAACAGTGCTAGCAACAAGCCATTTAAGATTGAGTTTTTCTCCAATCCAGAACGGGATCCTTCCGGTTATGGAGAAGGTAAAACGTTACTGGGAAGTACAACGGTTCAAACAGATTTATCCGGCAATGTAACGTTCAACATAACGTTTCCTGTGCTGGTTTCAAACGGGCAGTACATTACGGCTACTGCAACAGATAGCGTCGGAAACACCTCGGAATTTTCCCAAGGTTTCCTCGTCAGCAACTCCCCCGTGCCTTCACTTGCTATTAACGATCCATCTATTGCAGAGGGCAACAGTGGTACCCGTAACCTGAACTTCACCGTAGCCTTATCTGCTGTTAGTAATCAGATTATTACCGTTCAGTATGCAACAGTAGCAGAGAGTGCGATCGCCAATGGTGACTACACCCCCAGAGCAGGAATCCTGACCTTTAATCCTGGGGAAACCACAAAGACTGTTAGCGTACCTATTCTGGGGGATACGGACTATGAAAGCGATGAAACATTCCGGGTTGTTCTCTCCAACCCCTCTAATGCGACCTTAATCAAAGAGATTGGAATAGGGAAGATCATCAATGATGATGTTCCTGTCCTGACTATTGCTAATGCATTCGCTACTGAAGGAAACTACTTTGAATTTACAGTAACCCTCTCAAGAGCTAGTACAGAGACGGTAACTGTTAACTATGCTGATACTCCTGGGACAGCAACAAGTGATGATTATGTATCGAACTTTGGGCAAGTTACCTTTGCTCCTGGAGAAACAACAAAAACGATTGGGTTTTACACCTACGATGATACTGAGGATGAATCTGCTGAAACCTTCACTGTTACCTTAACCAGTCCCACTAACGCTGTTATTGGAACCGCTACTGCTACCGGGACAATCATTGATAATGATGCTCCTCCGGATTTTGTTCCTACCCTATCAATTACAGATCAAAGCGTATCCGAAGGTGCTGGTACCGCCACTTTCATCGTCACACTTTCAAAAGCAATTAACAGAGCTGTTACGGTAAACTACACTACCGAAAATGGTACGGCTACCGCTGGCACTGACTACATAACAAGGAGCGGACAACTCACCTTTGCTGCCGGTGAGTCTTCAAAAACCATTGTGGTTCCAATCCTTGATGATACGCTGTATGAGCTCAGCGAAACCTTCAACGTTAGCTTATCCAGTCCTACAGAAGCCACGCTTGGCAAGGGTACAGCAGTAGGAACCATCACAGACAACGATGTCGCTCCCGTTTTGCCAAGCCTATCAATCAATAATGTCAGCATTGCAGAAGGCAATCAGGGTACAACTACGGCAACCTTCACGGTTAGCCTGAGTGCTATTAGCTCACAAGCCGTAACAGTTAACTATGCGACGGCTAATGGCACAGCAGTAGCAGGTACAGATTTTACATCCACCACGGGTACTCTGACCTTTGCAGCAGGCGAGGTCAGTAAGACGATTAGTGTTGCGATCGCAGGAGACACCAGTTTTGAGGCCAACGAAACATTCCAAGTGAATTTACTTTCACCTACCAATGCGACCCTTGCCACAGCTCAAGGATTAGGAACCATCCTGAATGATGACGAACCTGCTATGGGAGTTCCCCCCTCCCCCATTAGTTATGCAGGAGGCCGCCTAGGTATTCGTCGCTCTGGAACCAGTGCCGCTAACCGTATTGCTGGAACCATCAACAATGACACTCTCAACGGTTTAGGCGGAAATGATGAGCTGTTAGGAAGTGGTGGTAACGATCAGCTTTTCGGAGGAACTGGTGCTGATCGGCTCTACGGTGGTGCAGGAAATGATCGCCTAGATGGAGGTATTGGCAACGATCAACTGAATGGGGATGCAGGACGAGATCAGCTGGTCGGTGGTGCAGGGGTTGATGTGCTAGTTGGAGGTATTGGTGATGATAGCTTAATTGGAGGTGTCGGTGCTGACCGGATTACTGGAGGTGCTGGTAGAGATGTCTTTGCCTTCAGAAGTACAACAGAAGGGGCAGATACCATTACGGACTTTGGTGTAGCTGCGGACTTCATTGATCTCCGAACTATCTTTGCCCGAACCCAGTTTAGCGGTGTAACGCCTTACAGGCGCTTTGCCCAGTTTGTGAGAGTGGTTCAGGTTGGGACTAGCACGCAAGTCAGGATCGATAATGATGGAAATGGAGCTGGAACGGTATTTTCCACGCTAGCTACTCTCACCAATATAAGAGCTAATGCTATTACACCTAGAAACTTCCTTGTTTAGGATGGAATTGATCCATATCGGTTAATACCTATCTGGTTGAATAATTGTCATAAGATGTAGCGCTAAGAGCTACACCTTATGAACTGATTGCCTGACAAATTTCCCGAATAGTTGGTGACCGTAGAAGCGGTGTATGGTCTGGCGGAAAGGCAATACCAAGGGTTTCTTAAGCTCATCCGCAATTTAGTGAGCATCAAGTTCCAGGTACTAAACCACAGCACCTTATCTCGCCGCATGAGCAAATTGGAAGCTGACGAAATATCCTTGGAACGATTACCACTTGGAAAAATTTGATGGCGGTCACTCCTCCCGAATAGAAAATAGATGATACAGCCCAACTACCGTTTTGTCCCCTGATTCTGGGAAAAACCAAAAGTTTGAAAAGGCTACCTTCCCAGAACACGGATACTGCAACACCTCTGACCATAGCCCCAAAGAGTAACATGAAAGAAGGCGATCGCACCAACCCAGAAAAGGGTGAAAGGAGCGATCGCCGACCTCCAGCACCAGAAACAGCAACGGAAGATTGAGAATCTGGTGGGGTATTTGTATGAAGCAATCGTTTGCGGGTGGAATTTACCCGATGCCCATACCTCATGCGTTTTCTGGATACCCGTGTGCGATCGCAGCGTTAGCTCTCGCTGGAGTGGGTCAACTCTTGAGCAACGTTAGACGATTCCTGCGTCCTGGAATAGCTGCTGGGCAGTTAAGCTCAGCTCGGGTAGAAGGTCGTCCGTGACGGGGCGATCGCCTCGGAAGATCTGAGGTGGGCGATCAGGCATGAAGACGGTAATGCTTTGAGATTTGGGATCAACGATCCACACCCGCAAAACACCAGCGGCCAGGTAATCCAGAGCTTTCTCCGTCATGCCGCCAAAGGTTTGATCGGGGGAGATAATTTCTAGCACCAGTTCAGGGGGAACCGGGCAGGGGCCATCTTCTGTGAAATCTTTAGGAAGGCGTTCTTGGGATACGAATAACAGATCAGGGACGGGAACCCAGTCTTTCCCCTCCCGTTGCAGGGTAACTGACCACTCGATACCCACTTCCCCTCTCTGACGGCCCCAATGTTCCAGAATCAGGAGCAAGGCTTTCTGGGTGCGGGAGTGGAAGCGTTGGGGAGCCATTTTAGGGATTGCGAGGCCGTTGACCAGTTCATAGGCAACGTCGCCCTCGGGGAGAGCGAGGAACTCGTCGAGGGTGAGCCAGGTTTGAGAAGCCTGCACCATAGAGGATGCCATTAATGAACGGATGCTTTGATTTTACGACTATTCCCAAAAGTGATGAATCACGATACGGTGGCTAATCCGGGTTGCCCTTAACAGCAGCCGCAAACTATCAACCCTGAAGCTTCATGTATAAATGCCTGCCCTCAAATGAGGACAGGCATTGGGGATATATATAGCTAAGGGCTTTACAAGTTCGCCCTCGTGGTATTTGTAGACGATTTCAATGATTACATTTTTACTCACATATACTTGTGCTCGCTTCGGCCAGAGGTAAGAACTCTAGAAACCGAAAGAGAGAGGATAGGGTTGGAAATCAAAGTGATGGCGACCGCCTGCTGTAAGAGAGTAATTAAAGGGCAACCCTCTACCCCAGTTCTGGGAAAAAGTAGAAACTTGGAAAGGAAGACTTCCCAGAACTGGTAGATGCAGTCGTTCAAGCTTTGAGGCAAGCCCCTGCTCCATACCACCAAAGTAGGAGGGCATCCGAAGCAAAGAGGAGGGGCGATCGCCCTCCCCTTAAAACCGCTCCCAATTCCGCGATTCTGCCACTTGCTCCATCAACCCCACTACAACCACAGCCACCGCTTCAGAAAAGCGAGAGGGCGCAGTATCCAGGGTTGAAAAGCGAATGCTGACATCCTCTTGCAAAGTCTGAGCCAGGGTTGCTGATGCTCCATACCCCTCATAGTCCCGCTCCAACCGTGGACGGGCTTCAGCAAGCCGTTCTAGGGATGGGAGGCGATCGCGCTTCACATGCCGATTAAAACCCGGATCAGACGGCACCAGGTTCCACAGCTCGTTGATGGGGTAAATCGACACAGGCAGCAAATGATCCAGGTCGTAAGCCGTTCCCTCAACAATTCGCTTATTGGTCCAGGGACACACAAACTCATGCCCTTCCATCAATAGCAGGTCAATCTGGTTCGATTCCCAGGTGAGTGGTCGGCGGTTGTCAGGGCGATCGGTCAGAAGGGTGTAGATGTCGCCCCGGTCGAGGTTTGGTTGCTCCTGCATGATGCGTTCTGAGAAGAGACACCATTCATGGATACAAAGGGCTTCCACCCACAGGCTCATGCCCTGAAAGGTCTGCCACAATTTGGCGGAGATGAGCAGGCACTTATCCTGGGGTTGGGTGCCAGGGACAGGGATGATGCGTTGGTTTAGCCATGCAGGAATGGAATCGCTCAGCTGGTCGTACCGCTTCGGTTCCTCAAATACGGTCCAGTTGCCAGGGCCAGCGTACCGGATGGGCATTTCTAGGGTTTTGGCGATCGCCCTGATCGCCTTCTGATACGCACCCAATAGAGACGCCGGATAAATGGCGCGACGACGAGGAATCCGAAGCTCGTTCAGAATGTAGAAGCCATCGGCGGGGCGGCTCAACTCTCCGTTGAACTGCTCCCATTCGGCACGGAACTGGGTTAGCTCAGCCCGAAAGCCCATGTCATTCTTACCGTTAGCCCGTTGCCCTTGGTAGATGGGGTTGGATGGGTCAACAAAGGGCCAGTAGTAAGCAACCCAGTATTCAGCCAGGAGGCGCAGAGGAACGGCTACATCCTGCTGAAATGCCCACACATCGGGGAAGGACAGCACCACGTCATTGATAGCTCTGAGCAGGGCAATCTTGTAGCTAGTGACCTTGCGATCATGCTTCAGAATGGTGCTGATAACCTGGCCGGCAGCGAGTTCCATTAGGGGAGGTAGGAGGGGGAAAGGTTCTTTAGCTCAGGGTCGTAGCGATCCAGAACATACTGCATCACTCTGTCGGAGATCTCACCCGCTTCATAACCTTTAAGCGTGCAGTACACCTCGATAATCTCTCCTCGGTAAAGAGCACCGGAGTACAGCAGGTTCAAAGCGCGTTGGGAGAAATATTCTAAGTTCATGGTTGGTTGCATCGATTGTTCTTTCAGCGAAAGTCACACGACATTACTGGCAGGGCGATTGCCCGTGCCATCTACAAGCCGCAACCGCACATCATGAGTGATGTGGGTGATCAGGCTGTGAGCCTAGAAGGGATAAATCTTGATTGTTCCCAATCATCCCGATCTGGGGATCTGTGTACCCATTTGGGTGACAGTTGGGAACAGAGGGCAGTAGAAGCGAGATCTAAGGTTTGTCAAAGAATCATCGTTGAATCTACCTAGATTTAGAATACCCAGGATTTCAAGAAAGCAGTAATTCCAACGAAAAGTTTTTTAAGTCTGCCGGACTGTTCGGTGCAGTTGTCCGGTGAATACATTCATGAATGTGGCTGGTAAGAAGCAATCTATTGAAATGCCTGCCTTCCAGTAGTGTTTAGTTTGTTTTTGGAAAAAAGCTGTCTGCTGGATTGTCCGGTTACTTCTATATCAACGCCAATCAACGCCAGTGATTAGGTGCTGCTAGTAGAACTTTCAGGACGGGGATTCCTCATCGCTGAAGGGGAGGGGAGGTTTCATGTCGGGGCCATATTGATCCAGAAGATCTTGCACCGCCTTAGAAGTGATTTGGCCTGCTTCGTAGCTCTTAATGAAGCAGTACACCTCCAGCAGTCGTTCCCGGTATAGAACGCCCACATATAGCAGATTCAAGGCTTGTTGAGAGAATCGCGCTAAGGTCATCTTTGGGTGGTTCCGATTACAGCATCTAATCACTTCATAAAACTGGAGGGGCGATCGCCCGACATCACCAACTGGTCGATTGCCCGTGTCATCGCCACATAGAGCAGCCGTGCCTCTTCTTCAGGAGTACTGTGACTATCAGGCAGGTAGCCCAGACCCGGGATGAACACCACCGGGAATTCCAACCCCTTAGAGGAGTGCATTGTCACCAGTTTGATGCTGGGTTTGCTGGGGTCATAGCCTTGCTTACCAGCCTGGTTGATCCACTCCACTGGAATATCGGCCTTCTGGAGGCGATCGCGCACCTTTTCCGCCATCCAATTATTCCGGTACACCACCGCCATATCTCCCCAAGCGATGCCCTGGTCATAGAGTTGCTGAGCGCGTTGTGCGAGGTATCCGACCTCCGCGCTGAAGCTGGGAAGTTGGATCAGTTTCGGTTGTGGCCCATGCCGCCCCGCACTTTGAGGCAGTACCAGCAGGGGAGAATCTTCACTGTCCCCGGTTGTTTCCAAAACAACCTCATCTGTACCCATTTGGGTTTCAGTTGGGGATAGGTACTCTTTGGCGAAAGTATACGCAACGGAAAGAATTTCCTCTGTGTTGCGGTAATTCACCTTGAGGATGGTGGTGCGTCCTTGTGCCTGGATGCCGAGGCTCTTAAAGCTAACCTTCCGCTTAGTTTGGTTGCCATAGATGTGCTGGGAATCATCGTAGAGGAGTAGCAGAGCATTGGTGCTTGGGTCTACCATCTGCACGACCAGCTTTAACCAAGAGGGCTGGAAATCATGCCCCTCATCAATGAGGACGGCTCCATAGGTGCCAGCGGGAATGGTGCCAGTCTCAACAGCCTGGATGACTCGTTGCGTCAGTTCTTCCCCAAAGGCCATGCCAGGGAATTGATTACTGCTGGGGATGGGGAGTTGATACTGACGCAGCAGATCCACACACCAGCCATGAAACGGGCGGATGCTCACCTGGCGATCGCCTATCCCCTTTTCATTGAGCAAATGCCGTAGTCGGGCAGCAAGAGATTTATTGAAGCACAGTACCAGGACAGGCTTATTCAGTTCAGCGGCCAGCTTCAGGCAGCGGTACACCAGAATGAGGGTTTTGCCAGAACCCGCGACCCCGTGAATCACCCGATGCCCTTCTCCCAGACTTCGGGCTAACTAAACAACTGAGGTAAGCCACTGGTTTGACCAGTGTGACTCGAAGAGTTTTGAGCGTTGCGGCAGTAAAGTAACTCCTACGGTGGCTTGATGAGCCAACTCCGTAGGAGGAAACAACAATGACCCAATCGTATCAAAGCC
>NZ_JAMPLB010000077.1:0-29943 GCF_039962325.1 Leptolyngbya sp. PL-A3 | reverse complement strand
TTTCCTTTATTGACTACTTCAACCAAACGATGGCAAAGCCCTTTCAATGGACATTCAAGGGTAAGTTACTGGCGTTCTAAACCATAGGCTTATTTATGCCGCCGAGTACTAGTAGGCTGCGGCCTAAGTTCGCAAACTATGTTTTTGTGTAGGGTGCTTCGCACCCTACACAAAAACATAGGTGATGGATTTCCACCTCAGCGTACTAGGATGCTGTGCTGCCCGCTTGGCAGGTGACACAGCACTTTGGGTGGCAACAAAATAAGGTTTATTTGTACGCTTCGTACCCACAAAATAATTTGTAAAATAAACCCTGGCTGATCAAAATTCCCAACTGAGAATTTCTGCAATCTGTTGGCAAATTTGAGCAGGATTGAAAGGTTTGGTGATAACGCCAGCAACTTCCATCTCAGCAAACTTTACTTGGTCATCCGGCAAGATTTTAGCCGTTAACAGTATTACCGGAATTGGCTTAATGTGAGAGTTTTCTTGAAGCAACTCGAAAAAACGGAAGCCGTCCATTTCAGGCATTGAAACATCGAGTAAAATTGCATCTATCCTTTCAGTATTAGCTCGCTTTAGACCTTCGGACCCGGATGCAGCAGTAATCGTCTCCCATCCGCCTAACTCACTCAGGCAAATTTGTACAACCTCTCGAATATCATCCTCGTCATCAATTATAAGAATTCGCTTAGTCATGCTCCCTCTCCTGCGCCACCATTATCTTATAGCGCTGAGAGTACCAGATTTGGACTGCGGGATGATTTTGAATAGGCTAATCTAAACATCAACCTTACAACTGAAGAGAGTGCTTTATTGACGCACAAGTCGATGCAAATAAAGCACTCTGTTTAACAATTAGTCTTTGATTGTGTGCAAGACAAACATAATCAGGAAGTTCAGAACCACTGACTTAGAAGTTGATACGTTAAGTCCAGTACAGGATGTGTGCTGTGGGGAAACGCCTTGCAATTTCTGTTTCGAAGAACGTTCGAAGCTCCTGCATGACGTCTTTCGTATAAACGTACTTCGTTCCCCCAAATTTATTGCGTTTTACATCCCGAGATGTTTCATCCAAATCTAATTTGCTATTGGGATACCACGATTGGAGAACATCCTTTGAGCCTGGAGTAAAGCGATGTGAAATCAGTTCAAATGTCAGATCGCACTCGAAATCCAGGGCATCCTCAGCGGCCTGCAAAAGCTGGCTATATTCCTCACGCCAATTCTCAATAGGCATAATGGGTGCAATGACAAGACCCACAGGATAGCCTCCCCCCCCTACTTCTCGGGGGAGAGCCAAACGACGAATCGCCTCAAGCCGTTGAGTTACAGTTGACGTACCGCCCTCCAGCTGCCGGGAAACGGAATGGGCATTAATGCTAAACCGGCAACGAGTATGCCCCTGGTGAGGAAGATCCAATAGGGGCGCAACGTTACTAAACTTTGTGACCCACCGCAATCGGGCTACCGATCGCTGTCCAAAGAAGCGAATACATTCTGATAAACTACCCGTTAAATGTTCAAGACTCAACGGGTCAGTATAACAACTCACCTCGTAGGTTGTTAGAGGTGCTTGCTCATACGCGGGTAAATTATCCAAAATATCAGGCAGATTAGCGTAGACTCGAATGACTGGTGGGCCTTGCAAGCTTCCTGCTAAATAACAGTATTGGCAGTGAGCCGGGCATCCCTGGGCCAGGTGAAACTGCCAGTCAGCTGATGGGGGAATGGGGGTCAGTTTGAACTGGCTGGGAGGTGCGACAACCACTGCCATAGTGCGCTTGGCAGTGCTGTAGGTTTCCCGCTCATTTTCACCTTTAATCCCAGTCAACCGATTCTGTTTCAGATATTCAATTGGCAAATTAAGGGCTTGCACCCGCTGCAAAATTTGCTGTCCCCAGGACTCATCCAAAGCCGCAGGGGTAAACAAAACTTGCTCTGGCATCCATAGCCGGGCTTGAGCTGTCGCTGGCGTATCAATAGGAAGGTTGGGTGCAGCCTTTACGTCGGGAGAAACCATAAGAATGAAGTGGCAGGGAGCAATGACAGGTCAAGATTAACCAGGCCAACCTGATTGAGTTGGCAAGCGTTGAATAAGCTGGTAAAAATGTTTGAGGGGCTGATGACCTAACGTTGATGAACTTCCCCTTAAAGCATGGAACACCTATGTGAGAATGAACTTTGCGTGCTGTAGTGAATGCAAAATTCAATTTGCGAACGTTCTCTTAGGGTTCCATCAGGAATTCGTGCGAGGAAGGTAGCAGTTAAGGAGAGAGGCTTGCTGACGCGCAAGTTTTGTCTAAGTGTCATGTTTAAAGGCTCTATCTCCTTGATTAGACGGAGCCTCGTGAGTGCTGTTAACCAGAGACTGGTCTCAAGAAAAAGAGACCTTTGAAATACTGTATCTGTATTTCAAAGGTTATGCGAAAAGGTTAATTTTGCGGGTGCATAGCACCCGCAAAATGCATCTTAGAGATCTGTGGAAGGCTCGCGGGAGGAAATCTCCAGCAGGCCGGGAGACGCGAAGAAGCCAAAGTATGTTGCGAGCGCTGCCGTTACACCATGCAGCCATACATCATGCCCAAAGATGGGAATCAAGCCAAACGTTGTGTTGGCATAGGGGATCAGACCCAGGATAGCCAGTAGTCCGTAAAGAACGGCCAGACCACGAGCATAGCTGCGGGAGCTATCCAGTGCGATCGCCGAACCAATACCGGCGATACCAACCAACAAGTGCACAACGTTATGCAATCCATTGATGGGGAAGATTCCCAACAGGTAACCGTACCCTGCGTCAGCTCCGATCCGGGTCGCCACCTCAGGTACGATGTCGGATGGCGCGACAAAGCCAGGAAGGAATCCCATTAAGCCAGCACTCAGGAAAAAGATCCCAGTGACCATTGCAAAAATTCGTCCTGCGTTCATATTAGCTCCTTACAAGATAATGATTAGTCCGTTTTACGTTTGGAGACCTGACTTAAAACTAGTTTCTTTACGAGTAGGATGCGTCTTGCTAAGGAAACAAGCGATCGCTCTACCCTTGGGCTAGCATCGCTACGCAGCAGGATGAAATCCGGTGATTTTCCATGCCTTAAGCACAAAACTCCAAATGCTGTACCATGCGGCTACATCTCAGTTTTAGGATTGCGACGGGCTTTGCCGCCGTAATCCCAAAACTGGGTTTTCAATCTGAAGACGTGAGACAAACCTGTGCCGCCCGCTCAGCGGACGGCACAGCATTTGGAGTTTTATGTTTAACGGACGTCCACCTACCTGGATTTTGTAGATGCAATATCAATGCTTTTAGGAATGGGACGCTACCATCATCGAATGTGGGTAGAATCCCATTCCCAAATTTGATTTAGCAACATCACCAAGTAGCACCCCGAAGACGGTTAAATTCTGTTGAAACCAACCTGACTTATTATGGTAGAGCCCTATGAAGACTTGCTTCAGGATTTATTGTTGAGAGCCAGCATTTCCGCTGGAACCACTATTGGTGCTAGTGCCGTTCGTCGTGGTTCCATTAGTGGTCGTACCGTTGGTGCTAGTGCCGTTGGTGGTGCCGTTTGTTGTGGTTCCATTAGTGGTCGTACCGTTGGTACTGGTGCCGTTAGTGGTAACCCCGTTTGTCGTGGTTCCATTAGTGGTCGTACCGTTCGTAGTACCATTGGTGGTCGTACCGTTCGTAGTAACCCCGTTTGTTGTGGTTCCATTGGTGGTCGTACCGTTTGTGGTAGTGCCACTTGTGGTACCGCCATTCGTAGTTCCGGTGTTATTTGGGGTAGTGTCGTCGAGCCGAGTATTTGAGGTGTCGATGTTGTTAGGCGGCGGCGATTGCGGTGTGGGAACGACAATATTCACATCTGGAATATTAGCATTTGGGCTTACTTGAGCCTGGGTCTGAACCTGGGGAACCGCTCGGTCCTGCTGTACAGGCACAACATTCTGGCTTTGGGTCTCAACTACTGCATCATTTTGGGCTTGTCGTGTCATGAAATACATGATCCCGCCAACCAAACCCGCCAGTAAGGCAGTGAACAGACCCAAAACTAGACCACTAGCAATATAATTGTCAGCTTCGGTTCTTAATTGTCTCTCTTGCCGGTTTAACGCCCGTTGTCGCTCGATGACTTGCACGGGTTGTTGTTCTTGGGCTTGAACAGCACGACCACGGACATAGCCATCTCGATAAATTACCTCTTCAGGAGTGACCTTTCGAGTGGGAACTGAACCTCGTGATGGTTCAGTTTGATTGTGTCTAGGGTTATATTCAGCCATAGTTTCTGACAAGATGGTATAAAACTCTATACCTTGATCATGTTAGAAACAAAAGTCCGGTGAGTTATCCACCTATGGGTTTGAATGTCTGTTTAATAGCGCTCCTTTAGGAAGAAAGCAAGTTTTTCTTCTTACAATTAAGAGCGGTTTAGACCATGCAATCTACAAAATGCATAGCGGCTCAACGGCCAATCGCAAAACATTAAGTCCCCTTTACTTATACGAACACTCCGACAGTTTTTCTAATACTTGTAATTCTATTTATTCAAAGTGAATATAGGGGCACAAATATCAGAAAAGTACTGAAGCGAGTGTTGCATAACATCGGGTTGAGCAGTTCTGTGTGAGCTATATCACGGAGCTCATACTAATTTGGTATAAATCCTGTCATCTTAATGCAGACTTTTTTGTAAAGGTGTTGATTGTAGAACTTTTTATCGAACCGATATTTGCATAAAAATTAGCCAGGAGCAGGAGACGGAAAACTACCACTCTTTATAATTCTCTCTGAAGAAGGTATCATCTAGAGTGAAAATATTTCTCGTCGCTAACAGATAACCTGACTCTCAATTTGGGAACCTTAGAATCTGAAAGTGAGTGTCTCAACAATTAACCTTCAGATCTGATGATGGCTATGAATCCGCCAGCCTTTTTCCAGCATTCTCAAAAGACTTTGCTGATCCTATCCATCGCTCTGATCTATTACATCACAGCTAAATTTGGACAATCTCTTGCTATTCCACCTGGATTCATAACCCCTGTCTACCCCCCTTCAGGCATTGCCCTCGCAGCCATGTTGCTCCTGGGTTATCGCGTCTGGTGGGGAATTTGGGTGGCTGCCCTGATAGCAGCAACATGGCCGTTGTGGGCAAACACAGGGGTTTTATCAATGGCGATCGCCTCTGGGGTCGGCATTGCCACGGGTTCCGTTCTACAGGCAGCCTGCGGCACATTTCTGATTAAGCGCTTTATTGGTCAGCAACACCTCTTTTC
Organism: Leptolyngbya sp. PL-A3; assembly: GCF_039962325.1. Classification (NCBI taxonomy): domain Bacteria; kingdom Bacillati; phylum Cyanobacteriota; class Cyanophyceae; order Leptolyngbyales; family Leptolyngbyaceae; genus Leptolyngbya; species Leptolyngbya sp. PL-A3. Next base: position 24,666 of record NZ_JAMPLB010000077.1, on the reverse strand, counting down.
TAATACCCCTCGAGTTGCCAAATTTACAGGTCTTGAATTGTTGAGTTGCACGGTAAGCCCAACTTTTGGGGCTACAACGATGTATCTGTGCGGCTTCATTGATGGGAAAAACTATATTATTAGCTGGCTCACATTCTGGTTAGGCGATGCCATTGGAGTGCTGGTGATTGCTCCCCTTCTGTTGCTCTGGATCGAGCCATGGGTCAACCAGTCCCCGAATGCCCTGATCGCTTTACCGACGTCAGAAACAATCCAGGCTTCTAGGCGATCGCCCCGCTTTTCCCTGGAAGTAGCCCTATGGACAATTGCACTGCTAGCGGTGGGTGCTGTGGCCTTTGGCTTTGGCTATCCGGTGGAATACTTGCTGATTCCGCTCCTTTTATGGGCTGCTTTTCGCTCAGAACAACGGATTACAGCGATCGCCATTATCCTGGTCTCCGCATTGGCGATCGCTGGTACCATTCGAGGCACCAGTTCTTTTAATCGCAGTACCCTTAACGAATCCTTGCTGCTGTTGCAAACCTTTCTTGGCACCATTACCGTCACCACACTCATCCTCTCGGCTGTCATCATTGAGCGGGAACAGGCTAAAGCTCGGTTAGAACGGGTTAACGAGGAATTGGAGTCGAAGGTTGAGGAACGTACAGCGGCGTTGAAGCAATCGAAAGAAGCCGCAGAGGTCGCCAGCCGAGCCAAGAGCGAATTTCTGGCCAACATGAGCCACGAGTTGCGCACTCCCCTTAACGGAATTCTCGGTTACGCACAAATCCTCAATCGCTCTCAAAGCTGGGGCGACAAAGAACGAAAAGGTATCGACATCATTTATCAGTGCGGTTCTCACTTATTGACCTTGATTAATGACGTCTTAGATATTTCCAAAATTGAAGCTCAGCGGTTAGAGCTTGATCCTCACACCGTTCACCTCCCCGCTCTCCTGCAGGGAATTGCTGAAATTATTGGTATTCGTGCTGAGCAAAAAGGCATTCACTTTATCTATCTCCCAGATGCCAATCTACCGGAAGGCATCAACGTCGATGAAAAACGGCTACGGCAGGTGCTGATTAATCTGTTAGGCAACGCTGTCAAATTTACCGATCGCGGTAAAGTCATCTTTAAGGTTGAGCGTCTGCCGGCTCAAGCCATGAGCATGCTGGCAGACAAAAAACCTTCAGCCATTCGCCTTCGCTTTGAAGTTGCCGACACGGGCATCGGCATGCCCCCCGAGGCGATGGAAAAAATCTTTCAGCCCTTTGAACAAGTGAGCAACCCCAAACGCAACTCCGAAGGTACAGGGTTGGGATTGGCCATCAGCCAAACCATTGCTCACCTGATGGATAGCCACATTGAGGTGCGAAGCGAAACTGGGGTTGGTAGCACTTTCTTCTTTGAAGTCGAGTTGCCCACTGTGAACGAGTGGGGGCCAACCTCGACAACGGACACCGGAGAACACTTGGTCGGCTACGAAGGCAAGCGACGCACGTTGCTGGTGATCGACGACAAATGGGAAAACCGCTCCGTCATTGTCAACCTACTCGAACCGTTAGGGTTCAACCTGATAGAGGCCGAAGACGGGCAGGATGGGTTAAACAAGGCCATGCAGATGCAACCGCATCTCATCATTACTGATCTATTAATGCCCGTGATGGACGGCTATCAATTCCTCGCCCACATCCGACAATCGAAAACTCTCAAAGCCATACCTGTTATCGTCTCCTCAGCCTCTGTGTCCAGCATGGATCAACAGCAAAGTTTGGATGCCGGGGGTAATGATTTTCTTATTAAACCCGTTCAGGTCGACGAGTTATTCAAAATGCTGAGCACGTATTTGAATCTGACCTGGATTTATCAACCTAGCGCAACAAACCGCGAACCTGTATCGGTCCCACCCCTCAAGTCCCATAGCCAACCGATTTCATCTAATTCCTTTATACTCCCCTCGTCCCAAGAGCTGACGCAATTACTCCAATTGGCCCAGCAGGGGCGCTTAAGGAAATTGAGCGAGGTTGCTACAGCCCTACAGCAACAAAATCCGCACTATGCTCCCTTGGTGCAGCATTTACTAGAGCTGAGCAAAGGATTTCAGGTGGCAAAGTTAGAAGCGTTCATTCAGCAACTCCTTGATGAAATCACTGGTGCTTAAAGAGGTTGGTCATGAAAGAGACTCAGTTGATTTTGGTGGTTGATGACACGCCAGCCAATCTAGAAGTAGTGGCCGAGGCTCTGGGCGATGCTGGGTTTGAGGTGGCGATCGCTACTGACGGAGAACGCGCCATCCGACAGGCCACCATCAGTCAGCCAGATTTAATTTTGCTGGATGTCATGATGCCGGGTATTGATGGCTTTGAAACCTGTTGCCGACTGAAAACAGCCGCAGCGACCTGTGATATCCCAGTCATTTTTATGACTGCCCTGTCTGATCCAACCGACAAGGTGAAAGGCTTTAATCTAGGGGCGGTGGATTACGTCACCAAACCCTTCCAGGAAGCAGAACTGATTGCCCGAGTCACGACTCACCTCAAGCTTCGCCATTTGCATCAAACCTTGGAACACCAGGTTGAACAACGCACCGCTCAACTGAAAGCAGCTCTAAGTCAGGTGCAACAATCTCAGGTGCAACTGGTGCAGTCGGAAAAGATGGCCGTATTGGGGCAATTAGTCGCAGGTGTAGCTCATGAAATTAATAACCCGGTTAATTTTATTCATGGCAATCTGAACCATGTAGAGGACTATGCGAATGACCTATTGTCATTTATACAGCTATATCAAAAGCACAGTGCTAACACGGCTCCCGAACTGCAAGAAGCCGCCGATGCCCTGGAGTTAGAGTTTATTCAAGCGGATTTACCGAAGACGATCACGTCCATGAAAATTGGAACGCATCGCATCTGTGAGATTGTGCGATCGCTCCGCAATTTTTCTCGGCTAGATGAGGCCGACTGTAAAGCTGTAGATATTCATGAAGGCATCAATAGTACGCTGCTGATTCTGCAACACCGACTGAAGGGAAGATCGGAATGCCCTGAAGTGCAAGTGATTCGAGACTACGGTGAGTTACCCCTGGTGGAATGCCATGCCGGATCGCTAAATCAGGTATTTATGAATATTCTGGTGAACGCGCTGGATGCATTGGAAGAAGTAAGCATGAAGCGAACTTACCAGGAAAACCGAGTCAATCAGGGTCAGCTGACGATTCGAACTTCTACCTTGGGACGTCAGTGGGTGCAGATCGCGATCGCTGATAACGGTCCAGGAATTCCCCCTGACATTCAGCCCCGTATTTTTGACCCCTTCTTTACTACAAAACCTGTTGGCAAAGGTACAGGTATGGGAATGTCAATTAGCTATCAAATTATTACTGAAAAGCATCAGGGCAAGCTGGACTGCATTTCGGAACCAGGACAAGGCACTGAGTTTGTCATTCAAATTCCTATCCGCCAGCCATCGTAGCTGAACGAGCCTGACTCTTGTATGTACATCGTGTGGCACTCGAAAATGCCCTTAGCTCGAACTCGGGTTGATTACAGCGTTTTGCGCTTGAGTAGCCACGGTTGTTTTTGTGAGAGCCGCGCTCCGCGCGGCTCTCACAAAAACAACCAGATTTTAAGCGCTTGAAAAGCGCTGTAATTTGGAGCGGAATTTTGAAGTAGGCAACTGCAACCGGGAGCGGTTGATCCGGCTCATCACTCGGGTGATCAACTCGGGTTCAAAAACGGGCTTACGGATAAAGTCGTCTGCACCCGCTGCAAATACCTGTTGCAGTGACTCTGTATCTGTATGGGCCGTCACGACGAGAATAGGCAAATCTCCCCACTGTGGGTCTTGCCGCACCACATGGCACAGATCTATCCCGCTAAACGTGGGCATTTCCAGGTCAAGCAGTAGCAGATCGGGCTGGGTCGCCATTAATTGCTCCCAAAATTGCGCAGGGTCTTGCAAGGTTGTCACCTTCAGCCCCCAGGGTTGGAGGATCTTCTGCAACCCGACTAGCACAACAGGGTCATCATCAACGATCAGCACCTGCCCAGCGTCAGCCGTAGAGCGGATGAGGCTCTGGGCGATCGCCTCAAAAATTTGGGCCACAGATACTGTTGGTTTATGCAAATAGCGCTGAATTCCTAACCGCGATAACATGACCCGGCTATCGAGATCATTCTGCTCGGTCAGCACTAACAGGGGAATGGATGGAAACTGGGTGGTCAGGTTTGACAAAAACTGCTGATCAAGATGGGTAGCCAAATTGATCAGAATTAAATCGGGTGGGTTCTGGCTGAGGGAAAGATGGGGTTGGGCCATGACTGCTTCATCGGCTAGGGTGAAGTGGAGCCCCCAGGCGATCGCATTCTGTTGCAGTTCTTGCAGCAAGGCCATATCTCCACCCATGAGTAACACCTGGGATAGGGCCACCTCAGGCACAGGAGCGGATGGGGTAACTCGTTCAGCGGCAGCCACTGGTTGAGTAAGTGCCTGCTTCAACTCATGCATCCGCTGCGCCAGCTGGTGATAATCCTGGGGATCGAGGGTTGTCTGTCCCTGAAGTGAGTGTTCAATGTTGCGGGCTATTTCTGAACCTCGTGGGTAGCCAAGCATCCCCAGGCTACCCACGAGTTTGTGAGCCTCCTCAGCCATTTTCTGTAGCAATTGGGCATTTGCCTGCCCCTGCTGCAACAACTGCTCTAGCTGTTCCAGGGGGGCCACTCGTGCGAGAACTTTCCCCCGCAAATCGTCCAATACACGATTGACCGCTGCCATTTTTATGTCTAAGTTCTGGGAAGCGTGGCCAGAAAGCTCTTGCTCCTCATTGCCCTTGGCATCTTCTAAGAGGCTAGTTGGGTTATTGGTTGTGGCACTTTGAGGAGGGTTCTTGAGGCGATATCCCATGCCGTAAATGGTTTCCAGCAAATCCTCAACCATTCCGGCTGACTTCAACTTCTGTCGCAAGTTTTTGATCAGGTTCGTTACGGTAGCCTCGCCGGGAGAAGCTGTCAGCGACCAGAGGCGATCGATAATTGCGCTTCGGTTGAAGACCCGCTGAGGGTTATTGAGGAATAACTCAAGTAGGTTAAACTCTTTAGTGGTAAGAGTTATGGCATGTTCCTTATACAGCACTTCAGCGGAAACTGGGTTCAGTCTCAGGTGTCCCCACTCCAGTAAGGTAGGGGCAATGCCAGTATCACGACGGCGTAGCAGAGCCCGAATGCGGGCAAGGAGTTCCGCAGTCTTATAAGGTTTTGTCACATAATCATCAGCACCCGCATCCAGGCCAGCTACCAGGTCAGTCGTTGAATCTTTGGCAGTCAGCAATAAGATAGGCTTTTCGTAGCCCTTCGAACGAATTTGGCGGCAGAAGCGAATGCCATCTAGCCTAGGAATACAGACGTCCAGGAGAATTAAGTCATAGCTAAAGGAAGTGGCGAGTTCCATTGCCGCCAAGCCGTCGGAAGCTAGATCGACAGTGTACCCATGGCTGACTAATGTTTTTACCAACAAGTTAGCCGTTGGTTCATCATCTTCTACTAATAAAATTTTCATTTTACCTGCCGCTCTATAGATTTCTTTAAAGCTTCCCTATTCAACATCGTTTAATTTTCTCTTAAAAGCGTTGGTTTCTCAGATACGTATATGCAAGGCATCAGTTTTCTCCTGAGCTTGCCAACTGTCTTCTAAAATAAACTTCCTGGATTCCCTCAGCAAGACTTTAAGAATTGTAGCCAAGATTCTAGGGCCTGTTCTAAAAGTTGTTTTTTCGTGTACGAAATCTTCTCCACCTTCAAACATAGGTTGATTTCTGTCGTTTACTAGTAGGCTGCGGCCTAAGTTCGCAACCTATGTTTTATGTGGGGTGCGAAGCACCCCACATAAAACATAGGTGATGGATTTCTGCCTCAGCGTACTAGTTAATTAAAACTTGTGCATCCAGGAGGTAGCTTCTGCTTCAATCCTATGGGTGTGGTGAAAGAAACACTTTGTGTCCCTTTCACCACACCCACACCTTTACAACCGCTAGCTTTAGGACGTCTATCCCATTAGCTAAGTTGGCGACGAAATTGACGGACGCTTAAGCCTGTAAGGGCGATCGCAAACACACACAATATCAACACCTGCGACCATAGTGCTCCCAATCCTACACCTTTCAAAAGGATGCCTCGACATACTTCGATGTAATAGCGCATGGGGTCGAGATAGGTCAGCCATTGAAAGAAAGTGGGCATGGCAGCGATCGGTGTATTAGCGCCGGAGAGTAATACGAGGGGAGGATTGATAAAAAAGGTTGTGAGTTGAGCCTGTTGTTCACTTTTGGCATAAGTAGCAATCATAATGCCGATACTAATGCCAACGAAGAAATACAACACCGAGATGGCAATGAAGAGGAAAAAACTACCTCGGAATGGCATGCCAAAAATAATGCGACCAATCAAAACGGCAATCATTGCATCACACGTTAATAGCACGAGCAACGGTGCAATTTTCGCCATGATGATTTCGGTGTTAGATGCAGGCGTCATCATCAACTGTTCGATGGTGCCTGCTTCCTTTTCACTGACGACGCGGGAGGCAGCGGCCTGAGAGCCCAACACAGTCATGAGAATGCCGATGGTTCCGGGTACGATAAACCAGGAGGCTTGTAAGCCAGGGTTGTAGAATACGGTGGTATGTACTGTTACTCGCCGCTGAGAGGATGGAACCCTGGAATTTGAAATTGATCCAATTGTTTGCTGCGTACCTGATGTCGTATTACTTGCGTCCGATGAATCACTGGCACCTGTTGAGTTATCGGGCTGGATAGATAGAGTGGCACCACTCCCTCGTTGTTGGGTGGCTAGTTGCAAGCGATCGCGGTTGTAAGCATTCATCAACTGATTCAAGTATCCTGACGCCACATTTGCCGTGTTTGCATCAACCGCATCGAAAATTGCCTGCACTTCAGCTGTGCGCCCCTGGCTCAAATTCCGTTCAAAGTCGGGCGGGATGGTGACAGCAACCGTGAGGTTTCCCCTTGCCAAATCCTCCAACATGTCGGCTTGACGGGCGTAGTAGTGATCGATGACAAACGCATCGGTTTGGCCGAACACCTCGATCAGCTCACGGGAAGCACGGCTCTGGCTATAGTCGGTGATGCCCACCCGCAAGTTCTCAAAGGTGGGATTCAAGGCCAACCCGAACAGAATCAGGAATACGGTTGGGGGTACCAGGAGTTGAATCAGCAGTTGCCGATTGTGGCGAATTTGATTGACTTCTTTACGGAAGAGCGTCCAGAAGCGGCTTTCTAAAAAAGTATTGAGGCGATCGCGCATAGCCATTTAAGACCCCACCTGCATATTACGAACTCGTCGCCAGGCCAATAGAAATGTCAGACTTGTCAGTAGCAGAAGAGCCATCACGGCTCCCCATACACTCAGCCACCCGACGCCTCGCGTAAAGGCGTCGCGAGTCAAGATAATGTAGTGCCGTGCCGGAACAACATTGGATAACCACCGCAACGCCACTGGAATATTCGATACTGGGTAGATGTAGCCAGAGAACTGTAGTGATAGCAGAAACACTGTAAAAGAGACGGCCTGAATTACAGCACTTTGTTTGGAAATTCCTGCTCCCAAAAAAATCCCCCAAAATACTCCACAAGCGATATAGAGCATGGAACCCAAAATCACAGGAGTGGGGTCTCCGGCAAACCAGAGGCCCATGGTCACCCAGGCTTCCACGTTGACGAGCAACACCTCTGCCATGCCAACCAGCCAGAAGGCCAGGGCTTTTCCCAACAGATATTCCATCCCCGTCAGGCTGGAGGCATAGACCTGCAAAATGGTGCCCTGCTCCTGTTCTCGGGCCATAGCCAGACCTGCCAGAAGTGCAGGAAATAGGGTAACCGTAATGGCGATCGCCCCTGGCCCAATGTATTGCAATGTATTTAACCCTGGGTTAAACCAGAGCCGCGTCTGCACCTCCACAGCGGGAGCGGATTGGTTGGGATTGAGGGACTGCACAAATGCGTTCGTCGTCGCCTGCACATAGCCCCGAGAGGTATTTGCCGTATTGGCATCGGTGCCATCAATGAGAATCTGCACGTCAGCCTCACGACCCCGCAGTTGCAGGTCACGCGAGAAATCGGGTGGGATGACGAGCCCGGCAGCAATGCTGCCCCGGTTGAGCAATGCTGGAAGATTGACAACTGGCCCCTGAGCAACAATTTGAAACTTTTGAGTACGCTCAAACGTAGCAATATATTCTCGGCTAAAGCGCGTATTATCCAAATCTTGAATGGCAATGTTGAGGGCATTCACATCCAACGACGTAGAAAAGCCAAACAGCAGCAGCAACGCTAAAGGTAACCCCAACGCCAAAACCAGCGTCAGGCGATCGCGCCCCAACTGCGACAGTTCCTTAATCACCTGTGCCACAATTCGTTTAACCCGGACTGTAGAACGAACTACCATCACCAACCCTCCCAATTATTGGCTGGAGTCTGTTTTGGTTGTTTTTTCGGGCGCGAAGCGCCCGAAAAAACAACCAAAACAGACCCTATACGGCCTCGTAGCACAACGCTGAATACGGCACTACTCATCCGACACCTCCAACCCCCGTCTCCGTGCCTGCTCTACCACGCTAATAAACACATCCTCCAGGGAGAAGGCGATCGCCCGATGCCCCCGCACCTGCACTCCTACTGCCCGCAGGTGTTCCTCAATGTGAGAAATATAGCGTTCTGGGTGTTCTAAAACCGTGTGCAGTCGAGAACCAAAAATGGATACTCGCCAGCGTTCTAGCCGTTGTTTCAACACATCGGATGCCTGCTGTAACGGCTCGCACTCCCATTCCACCAATTGTCCCGGTTGCTCGGCCTTCACCTGACGGGGTGTCCCCTGAGCGACCAGTTCTCCGGCAACCATAAAGCCCAGACGGTGACATTGCTCTGCTTCTTCCAGATAGTGGGTGGTGACGAGAATGGCCATGCCTTGCCGCGCGAATTCGTTAATCCAGCGCCAAAACTGGCGACGGGCCAGGGGGTCTACACCGGAGGTCGGTTCATCTAAAAAGACAATACGCGGTTCGTGTATGACAGCGGCCCCAAAGGCGACCCGTTGTTTCCAGCCACCGGGAAGGTCAGCCGTCATCCGATCTGCCTGTCCCGTCAGATCGCTGATGCGCAATACCCAATCTTTCTTGGCACGGCGATGACGTTGGGGAATGCCGTATACCCCGCAGTAAAACTCCAGGTTTTCGTCGATAGTCAAGTCATCGTACAGCGTGAATTTTTGGGACATGTAGCCAATCTGTTGACGCACCGCACGACTTCGTAACTCACCAGATTCTCCCGCTAACATGACGGTTCCAGAAGTGACGGGCAGTAATCCGCAGAGCATTTTAATGGTGGTGGTTTTCCCAGCCCCATTAGCACCGAGCAGACCAAACACTTCACCGTATTGAATGTCAAGTTGGATGTCTTTAACGGCGTGGAAATCACCAAACGTACGATTCAGATTTCTTGCCCCGATCGCTGTTCCAACGGATCGCTCGATTGAATAAATCCGGGGATAGTCTCCCGATGAGCCTTCGCCTTTCAGCGTGCGCAGACGTGAGACAAATGTGTTTTCTAGGGTCGGTGAATCCTGTTCAATGGCCTCAACCAAAATTTCGTGTTGCGTCAGGATACGGCGAATCCCCTCCGCCGTTTGCCGGGGTTGTGCGGTGAGAACATCGAGGCGATCGCCAAACCGTTGCACATCCGCGATCGTATCCTGCACATCTGCATTCTGATGAAGTACATCTTCTGCCCGATCTAACTGTGCGACAGGCAAATAGACTTCCAGTCGTTGCACGCCTAAACTGGCTTTTATCTGGGCAACCGTATCGCATTGTTGAATCCTGCCTGCATACATCAGCGCAATGCGTGAGCATCGTTCCGCTTCATCCAGGTAAGGTGTTGCGACCACCGTTGTCATGCCTTCCGAGGCCGCCAGTTGTACTAAAATATCCCAAAATTCGCGGCGGGATACCGGATCAACCCCTGTTGTGGGTTCATCCAGTAATAAAATGCGCGGTTGGTGTACCAGTGTGCAACACAGTGCGAGTTTTTGCTTCATCCCACCGGATAACCGACCAGCCAGGCGATCTTTAAATCGGTCCAGATCCAGCAACGATAAGTAATGATTCCCACGGGTTTCTAAATCGCGATCGCTCACCTCATGTAATCCTGCTGTGTACCGCAGGTTCTCCCATACACTCAGGTCCTGATACAGACTAAAGCGCTGCGTTAAGTAACCAATTTGCAACCGGGCATCGCGAGGATTTTCCCCCAGCACGTCTACCTCTCCCGCCGTCTGCGTCATCACTCCAGAAAGGATTTGAAACGTCGTCGTTTTTCCGGCCCCATCTGGGCCAATAAGCCCAAAGATTTCGCCAGGGTAAATGTCTAGATTGAGGGTGGCGATCGCCTCCACCCCTTGCTTGCCATAGCGATGGTGCAAGTCACGAATTGAGATAATGGGCGCTTCTGGTGGACGACGGTAGGCTGAAGCTGAGAGGGTCTGTGTCATAAGAAACTCTCACTCTGCCAGGTTTTCTGGAATTAGAATTCGGCCGTCGGCAGGCATTCCCTGCTTCGCTAAACCCTGAGGGTTCTCGATGGTCAATTCCACCCCGAATACCTGGGTTACTCGGTCGTCCTTAAAATAAGTGTTTTCAGGTGTAAAACTCGCTTCGGGGTCGATGCGGCTTACGGTAGCGTCCAGTGGGCGATCGGGGAATGAGTCGAGATACACGTGAGCCTGTTGCCCAATCTGCACACGACCAATCTCCCCCTCCGGGATAAAGCCACGCAGGTACAGGCCATCCGTATCTACCAGCGTCAGAAGGGGCGCACCTGCCGCTACCACTTCCCCCGGTTCCGCCAGACGGGTAATGATGGTGCCCGAAGCAGGGCTGCGAATGGTCAGATCATCTAAATTGGCTTGAATGCGAGCCTGTTCGGCCTGAGCACTGCGAATGTCGCGTTGGGCGATCGCCACTTCCGTTTCGGCCTGGGCAATCTGCCGTTCAATCTGCAAAACTTCCGCTGCGCGAATGGGGGAGTTTTGCTCTCCTGCCTGAGCCTGGGTTAATTGCGCCGTTGCGGCCTGCACCCGCTGTTGGGCGGCGCGAACCTCGGCCTGAGCCACCCCCAATTGTTGATTCTCCTCATCCAGCCGTTGTGCGGAAGCTGCCCCCTCCGCAAACAATTGGCTATACCGCCGTTGCTCCACCTGGGCCAGTTGCAACCGCTCCTGAGCCGCTGCCAACTCGGCCTGAGCCACCGCGACTTGATTTTGTGCCTCTGTGACCTGCCCCTGACTTTGCTGCCCCGCTTGCGCCTGTTGAAGTCGAGCTGCCTGCGCCTGTGCCTGCAATACAGGAATTTGTTGTTGGGCGCGCTCCAGGCGATTCTGGGCCGCTTCTACGCGGGCGATCGCTCCCTCCAGCTGAGCCTGCAATTCGGCCTCATCCAACTCAATCAGTAACTTCCCCGTCTCTACCCGTTCCCCTTCTCGCACCAAAACAGCCTCAACCTGTCCCCCCGTCTTTGCCGAAATATCGGTTTCGTATCCCTCAATTCGCCCGCTCAAAAACAAGCCATCGGGTTCAGGTTCATAGAAGAACAGACGATAAATCCCAAAGCCCAGCCCTGCCAGGAGCGCGATCGCCCCCAATATTCTCACAGGTTTAGGGATACCTCGCCGGGGCTTTTGTGGCGGTGGAGCATGCTCAGGAACAGAGGACTCGCTATGTCCAGGCGATCGGGTTTCCAGTGGCAACGTATTAGTTGGAGGGGAACTATCAGACGAATCAAAGGATTGGGTCATAGGTGCCGTTCCTCGAATGGAGATGCGATCGCAGACATGGATACGAACGAGGAGTTGGACCAATAGCTGCGTTATCTAACAGAATTTTAATTGATTAGTCAATCAACAATCATTAAAAAAAGTGACGCTTTGTCTACGGCTGTATAGCACTCATAACAAGTAAGGTTAAATACCGATGATAAAAGTGGTGCAGCACTTTGCGCCGCACCACTTTTATCATCGGTATTTAACCCGGCATGATATCAGTAGGTGGTTGCCATTAAACATAAGACCAGGCAGATCAGGTTGACGAATCTGCCTGAGGCGGTTGTGTCTAGAGATGGCAACTGTGTCAAACAGATTCTACAGCGGGGAATTGGATGCCTTGCAGAAATACCTCAACGGCTGTAGCTACCATCATGTCAGGGCTAAGTTCTTGAGCATCGGGTTGATGAAACACGTGTCGTGTGAGTGCATAGGCAACCAACGAGCCCATAAAACAACGAGCTGCTGCATTTGGGTTCAAGGGTTTAAACGTGCCTGCGGCAATTTGCCGTTCAATGTAGCGGGTCAAGAAGCCGATAGAGCGACTGGGGCCGATACTATTCAACAGTTCTCCTACAATCGGCTGCCGAATCGCCTCACTCAGTACAAGGCGCATTAAGGCATTGGAGGTCGGGTTCTCCAGGGCTCGCAGAAAGGCATTGCCAAAGACCAGCAAGACTTCTCGGGGAGGCTTACCCATCATGTCTTCGTCATTGTGGCTCAGCAGTTGTAGCAGCGGCATCCGTTGCTCAAGCACCTGTCGAAACAGATCGGCCTTGTCTTTGAAGTAGTGATAGATCAGGCCAGGAGAGCCGATGTTAGCGGCGATCGCAATATCCTTGTTGGTCGCCTTCTCAAAGCCTTTTTGAGCAAAAACCTGCAACGCCCCATCAATAATCTGCTGGCGCTTATCCTCAAAATCCTGATCGTCTCGCGATGGCATGGAGTTTATTGACTGATTAATCAATGAAGATGGGTTTATAGTAACACCTCTTCCACATTCCACTACCCCCAAATTCTGCTTTAGAGCAATATGCAAGTGCGTTAAGGACGGCAACGGTGGTGTGAGGCACGGAGCGCCTCACACCACCGTACTTAATCAACCCGCACAGGGCTATAGTAGGTTGTTTTGCTCTGAGCGCAATTGCACGACTGAGAAGCGGGTCGACCTTACCGTTGTGTGTGATGTATAACGGACATCACACACAACAAGAATGCCTAAGGAGATTTCTGAGAAACAATATCCCCATTATTTGGAAAAAAGGCGCGGCGAAGCCGCGCCTTTTTTCCAAATAATGGGGAAGTTCTTATCTGGAAATCTCCTAAGTCCCATTACTGCTGATGGGTTTGCTTCTTCCTATCCCGCGTTCAGAACATCACTCAGACATTTCGCCAACTCCTTCGCCGTGTAGGGTTTGGGCAGAAAGGCATGGAGATCCGTGCCCACAATAGAGGGCAGGTGGGTACTGGAGAGCAGCCCGCTCACCGCGACAATTTTTACCTGCGGATTGATCTTGCGGAGGGTTCGAATCGTTGTTGGCCCATCCATGACAGGCATCATCAGGTCAATGAGAACCAGCTCGATCTCCTCTTTGTGTTGGGCGTAGAGGGCGATCGCCTCAATCCCATCATTGGCTGTTAAAACCCGATAGTTATAGGCTTCTAGAGAAGCCTGACTAACCTCACGGATGGCTGCCTCATCATCGACCACCAAAATCATTTGGCCCTGACCCGGACTGAAGGTTTCTTCAGGTACGGGAGTTAATTCGTCCACATGAACAGCCGGTAGATATACCCGGAACTGCGTTCCTTTGCCCACCGTACTGCTGACATCGATGAAGCCCCCGTGCCCCTTGATAATGGCCAACACTGTCGAGAGTCCTAATCCCGTTCCCCGTCCCAGTTCCTTCGTGGTGAAGAAGGGATCAAAAATCCGCTCCAGAATGTCTGGAGCAATCCCCATGCCTGTGTCGGTTACGGTCAAGACAATATAAGGGCCTACGTGGGCATCCAGATTCATCCGTGTGTACTGCTCATCGATATGCAGGTTGGCGGCTTTCAATCTCAGACGTCCACCATCTGGCATCGCATCTCGTGCGTTCACACAGAGATTCATTAGCACCTGATGGAGCTGCGTTGCCTCACCGGAGACCAGCCATAAATCTGGGGCAATATCCATCTCCATATCAATGGATTTTGGAAAGGTCTCATGGGCAATTTCCCGAATTTCGGTAATCAAGTGCCGCACTTGCAATGCTGTATGCTTACCCTCCACCCCGCGAGCAAAGGACAGCACTTGTTTAATCAGCGCTCCCCCGCGACGGGCACTCGCCTGGATCGTTTCCAAAAGTTGCTGCTGTTTTTTCTCATCGGCAATCGCGTGCATTAGCAAAAGCTGTGCTGACGACAAAATCGGCGTGAGAATATTGTTGAGATCGTGGGCAATACCACCTGCCAGCGTGCCAATACTTTCCATCCGCTGAGCCCGGAAGAACTGTGCTTCCAAGGCTTTTTTCTCAGTGATGTCATTGTTGATTTCAAGAATTGCAATTGGCTTACCATCGTTATCCCGCTGAAGCGCCCAACGGCTGGCAATGCTGCGCTGTTGTCCATCCTGCCGGGTATGGAGCAGTTCCCCTTCCCAGTAATTATTTGCCAGAAGTTCAGCCTGGATTGTTCCCAAGGGTTTAGGAAATTGAGTCTCTAATAGCACCTGGGAATTTTGATCGTAGGCTTGCTCTCGAGGCCAACCGTAGATTTTTTCTGCCCCCTGGTTCCAAAATGTAATGCGATCGTCAATGTCTCGAACGATGATCGCATCGTGGGCTAACTCTAGTAATTGCGCCTGTTTCTTTAAGGACTCTTCAGAACGTATGCGTTCACTCACATCGGTTTGCAACCCAATGAAGTAGATGAGTTCCCCTCGTTCCGAAAACACTGGAGAAATCTTCAACTCGTTCCAAAAAGGTTGCCCATCTTTGCGGTAATTCAATAGGGTAACTGTGGCTTCTCGCTGTTCTTGAATCGCCTGCCGGAGCAGCCCTACACTAACAGAGTCTGTATCAGGCCCTTGCAGGAAACGGCAATTACGCCCAATGACCTCTTTCAGTTCGTACCCCGTCATCCGCAGAAAAGCCGGATTCGCATACACGACGGGATTATCGAGCTGGTGGGGATCGGTGACGAGAATGCCCTCGGAAGCGGCTGCGATCGCCTGCCCCAAATAACGATTCTCCTCACCTACCCGACGCAGGGCAAGCTCATGCCGCTGACGCTCGGCTAGTTCGGCCTGCTGCTCGGCCCACGTTTGGCGATCGCGTCGCACCCGCTCCCAATAGTTGATGAAGAAATCCGCCAATTCGGGGGTATCTGCGGTTAAGCTAGCAAAATAATCCTGTACCCGGCGATCGTCCTGATATGCCACCTCCGGGTTGCTTTCCATCCAGACATGGCAAGTTTTAACATAGGCAATAAAACTTACCAGGTAATGATAATAAGTGACACCCAGGAGCTGTCGTAGCATAGCTCGATGTGGCTCACTGGACTCAGGCTGTAATGCAATAAAAATTGCGCAGTATAGAACACTGGTCTCCACCTCCAGATCGGAGGGCCAAGCCTGTAGCGATTCACCATGAGCAGCGAGCACCGCCAAATGATGTTCCACCTCAGCTTCCCTGGGTGGGGGTGCTTCCAATAACTCTAGAACAGCTGCTGCTTGCATTCCCAATCCATACAGCGAGCAACTGTGGCAGATCATGCAATAGGGAACAGCACAAAAGCGCGACAGATAGGCTGATAGCTTTTCTTTGAATAAAGCAGGAAGCGGGTTGAACAAATAGGCCGTCTGAGTTTGCTGCCAGAGGTTTTCTAGCACAGATAAACTTTCAAACGCAGGACTAAAGAAAGTAGGAACAAACCCAAGAGTAGCTTGAATTTCGGCCTGGATATCTTGACTGCGTTCGGAGGAGGACAGTGAGGATATCGCCATAGCGACATCACGGGATTGAACCATAGTCATTTAAAGTTTCTTCTAGCAAAGAAGTTACAACGAAACAATCAAAGTCAACAGCTGGCGGCATTAAAAGCAGTTTTGTTACTGAATGGATGAGGTAGCTCGACCAGCTTCTCTCAATGCTTAGTAAACCTGAAACGTTGTCCCAACAAGGATATTAAAAAAGCATTGTTGAGTCAGATGCAGTTGAACATGGTTGTTTTGCAGTAGGGCAAAATCTGCTTTTGGAAAGAGACTAAATTCCTGATTTATCTCTATGGTAGTAGACTTTCAGTTCATTAAAAAGTCTCTGTTCAAGCGTTAATACTGTTTTATATGAAGCTGTGGCGGGACGCTACGCGTCCCACACCATTCTGCGCAGCTTCATATTGATTTGGTATAACTTATTTAAGCAATTGAACCTAGACATACCGACCTGCAAAGCAAGCTCGTCCTAACCATAAAACAGGCATCAAGAAACTTTGAGGAAGATATCGCCATAGCCATCTACCTTAGGACAAAGGGGCTATGGAGGCTTCCGATATTGCGATCGCCTGGTATCACCCGTATCTATGAACACCATCACCCCAAGTTTGTACCTACGGTTCACCTCTCGATGTTATAAGAGTGTGGTGCAAACCCCACCCGTTTTGAGGAATGATTGCCAACCCTGCTATTGCCCTGACTGATTATGTGATCGTCCTTGAAGCGGCCTTCTTTGCCCTCAGGCTAGTTTGGTTAGGGCGCGTTGGGCAGCTCTGGGCTGCTGCTTTTGTCAGCACGGGCTTGGCCGCAGCCTTCGGAGGCACAGTGCATGGTTTTGTGGATACCCTGTCGCTACGGATGCAAGTCTTGCTATGGCAGGGGGTTGTGGCTAGCCTGGGGATTGCAGGTTGCCTGATGATCATTGCTACGGCTTGGGAGACTTTAAAGGGGCCTATGCGGTATTGGCTCATGGCGATCGCCGTGTGCAAGGCTAGCATCAGTTTATCGTTTGCGATCGCCCACCTGAGTTTTGCCTGGAGTGTTGTTGACTATCTGGTCTCGATGATCATTGTGTTGATGCTACGACAGCGGGCAACGATGGTATCTTGGGCCTCCACGATGATATGGACAGTCCTTGGGGTAGGGTTATCAGCAGCGGCTATCCTGGCACTCCTATTCTCCAAATCAGAGACGAACTGGCTTCAGCCGGAGGTACAGTATCACGTTATTCAAATGGTCGCTTTATACAGCTTTTTTCGCGCAGCTTGTGTCAGTCAACACTCGCGCTACTAAGGATTGGGTGTTGAATAACCCATAATTATTTTTGTGAGAGGGTGCTCAAGTTATGCAATACCGCTTAAAACGGCATTATTCGCTAGCTTGCCATCTTCCATATGAACAATCCGATCAGCCACATCCAAGATTCGATTGTCATGAGTTACCAGCAAAATTGTACAGCCTTGTTCTTTGGCTAAAGTTTGCATCAACGTCACGACGTCCCGACCTGATTTGCTATCCAGGGCTGCGGTAGGCTCATCGGCTAAAACGATTTTTGGGTGGCTCACTAGGGCGCGGGCGATCGCGACCCGCTGCTTCTGTCCTCCTGATAAATCATCTGGATAGTAGTCAAGCCGGTGCCCCAATCCCACCTGTTCTAGCATCGCAGTCGCTCTTGCCTGCATCTCTGCAACGGATAGGTAGTTGTGCAGCTCCAACCCCATCTTGACGTTCTGTACAGCCGTCAAACTGTTATGCAGGTTATGGGCTTGAAAAATATATCCGTTATTCCTCCGAGCCAATGTTAAATCAGTAGCACTCGCCCCACATAATTCCTGCCCCAATATCTCTAAACTTCCAGTCTGGGCTGAACGTAACCCTCCAACTAAAGTGAGTAATGTAGTTTTACCGGAACCGGACGGCCCTGTCATAATCACAATTTCTCCAGCGTTAATCTCTAAATTGATATCGAACAAGACTTGTTTACGTAATTCGCCGTGGCCGAAGACATGATTGAGATGGCTGATAGAGATGACAGGAGACATACGCAGTTCCTTTATTTAGGTTGAAGTTCTATTTTTCATGCACATAGCACACGAAGAATAAAACCTTGAGAAAATCGTTAAAACATATCTGCTGGATCAGCAGATTGTAATTTGCGAGTCGCGATCGCCCCCGAAATGGCACACATCAGAATGGTCAGAACAAGAACAGCGATTGCCCGCGATGATTTCATGTAAATTGGTAGAGCTGTCGCCTGTGCCGCGACGCGATACAGGCCAATCGGCAAAACAAAGCCAGGAATAAAGCCAAGCAAAGCCAGAATGATGGCTTCCTCAAAAACAATAGCCAACAGGTATTGATTGCGATAACCCATGGCTTTAAAGGTGGCGTACTCTTTTAAGTGGCTATTCACATCGGTGGATAGCACCTGATATACAATGACTACCCCAACAACAAAGGCCATGGAGGTACCCAATCCAAAAATAAAGCCAATTGGGCTTTCAGTTTTCCAGTAGCCTTCTTCAAACGCGATGTATTCTTCGTGGGTGAGAACTCTGACATCTTCAGGCAAATAAGCGTCAAGCTCAGCCGCAACAGCCTCGGAATCATAGCCCGGTTCAATTTTGATCAAACCAAGACTGACACTGGCCGCTTCCCTGCGGGGAAAGAAGTGGAGGAACGTTTGATCACTGGCAATCAGAACGCCATCTGCTCCAAAAGATGCTCCGAGTGTGAATAACCCCGCAATGGTAACAGTACGCCGCTCGATTTCTGTCGTGGTGGGTTGGCCCTGTTCGACCTGGGCGATCGCCTGCGTATAGTCGCCCCGTGCATTGCGGTCAAACAAAACCTGATCCGGCAATTTGAGCTGATCGAGTTGTTGATTGACCTCCGGCAAGTTCAACGCGGATTGATCCGGATTGAACGCGATGACTTGGATGGATGCCTCTTTGCGGGTGTCAGGATGCTTCCAGGTAATAACGTTGGAATAAAACGGTTCAGCCGATTGAACACCCTCAATATCATTGGCTTGATACAAGCGGCGACGAGAAAACGTGCTTAGGTTTTGTGTGTTCCGCGCCTGGGGGCTGACCAATACAATATCAGCATCGAGGGCACGGCTGAGCTTCGTGTTGCTATCGTATAGGGCACTTTGAAAACCCAACTGCATAAACATCAAGACATCAGCAAAGGCAATACCGGAAAGGGCAACCAGCAAACGGCTACGTTCTCGGCTCAATTGCAACCATCCCAGGGGAGTGCGCCGTTGTAATTGCTGAAGAAGGGATATCATTGCTCAATGACCGCTGTAATTTGTAAGTTGGTAAATTTTGCTGCTCGTTGGCTCGATGGAACATCCAGCGCAATATGGACTTCCACAATCCGGGCATCAATATTTGTGCTGGGATCTGTATTCACAGTGGTTTGCCGTTTGACTTCCGAGTCAATGCGCTCTACCGTTCCCGATAAATCACTAGAAATTGAGTCACTGGTGATGCGAACGCTTTGTCCTGGTTTTACACGACTGATGTCACTTTGATACACTTCAGCGATCGCATACATCCGCTGAGTCTTTCCAATGTCGGCAATACCGTGACTAGAAACCACCTCACCAGCATGGGTGTGAATTTCAAGCACCTCAAACTCTTCGGGCGACTGCGCTGGGTCTCCGGGTACTCGCACGTAAGCCTGATCCAGTTCAGCCTTTGCCTGGTGCATAGCGGCGATCGCCCGATTCACTTCTGCTTGCTTTGCCTGCACATCTACAGGACGTACCTCCGCAATTTGCTCCAGCCTTGCGCGAGCCTGGCTTAGCTGAGCAGGGCTTGTGGATTGAATGCGTATCAGCACAGCTCTGGCTTCTTCTACACTACGGCGGGCTGTGTCGAGCGCCAACCGTCGGCTATCCAAATCTACAGCAGAGGCAGCCCCCTCCTGGTAAAGCGCCTGATAGCGATTAAAGTCAATTTCAGCATTTTGCAGTTCTGCCATGAACCGAGCCACTGTTGCTTCTTGAGCCCGAATATCGCCCTGTCGTTGCGCTTCCAACCGATCTATTTCAGCCCGTTGGGCGTCAATTTCTCCCTGCTTTGCTCCCGCACGGGTAATAGCCAATTGTGCCTCGGCTACTCGCACATTCTCCTGGGCCTGCTCATAGGCTGCCTGCAAGCGATCGCGATTATCCAGAATGGCGATTACCTGCCCTGCCTGAACGCGATCGCCCTCCTTCACCAACACCTGCTCCACGCGATTTCCGCTATTAGACGGAGCCGATAACTGAATCACTTCACCCTGCGGCTCTAAACGTCCTAAGGCCGTCACAGTTATAGGACGCGGCGGAGAAGCTTCGGCCGCCTGAGCAACGGAGTGGGTGGGGATTTGCGATCGCCAAACCCCATATCCAACTCCTGTAGCGACCACCACAGCCACCGTTGCAACTCCAGCCCACTGTCGCCCCTTCCAGCTATTGACCCGTAAATCTTGCAGCATCAGCACACTCCTGTATGCATTGATCGAAACGAAACTGTTTCGTTTCGCATATAACTAAACTAAACAGTTTCGTCTTGCGGTGTCAAGGGTACAATGGGCGAAGGGTAAATCAGTGGATGCGTGAATGAGTGAATAAGCTACTAGTTCAATACATTGAGACCAATTCGTTGGATGCAAGAAGGCGTAGTTCTTGTAAACCGCAACTTCTGAGGCTGCACAGCCCCATCTTTCCTGAATGCGCCACTACCCATTCCCCATTTACTTCCAATGGCCACCTCCCGCGACTTATCCCCTGAAAAAACTGAAGCGATCCTGGATGGTGCTGTGCAAGAGTTTTTAGAGCATGGTTATGCAGGAGCCCGGATCGATCGCATTGTGGCGGCCGCCGGAGTATCTAAAGCAACGGTTTATCGGCATTTTCCAGATAAGGAAGCCCTATTCACCGCGCTCACTCGGCGCATGGCATCCCGAAAGGAACTGTTTCAAATGCAGAAAATTCAATCCTTTGAGGAGGAACCGAGCAGCTTTTTAAGACGATATGCCAGCAGAATGCTCGACAATGTGGCGAGCGATCCACAAATTCTGACATTTCTCCGCATTATTATTGGTGAGTCTGGCCGGTTTCCTGAATTAGCTCGATCGTTTGTTCAGAATATCGAAAAACCCAGTCTTGACTTCCTCACCTACTATCTCAGTTCTCATCCTAACCTTCAGATTGAGGACCCCGAAGTGGCAGCGCGATCATTTGTTTCCACCTTGATCCACTTCGTAATGGTACGTGACATTTTACATAGTGGAGACATTATGCCGATAGAGCGCGATCGCCTGCTTGACGGTTTACTAAAGTTAGTGACTGCTAGCAAGTCGAGCCAGTAATCGCTCACCTTTCAGATAACGAGTCATAATATATCTCCACCCCTTTTTCGAGCTACGCATTATGGTGCTATTCCAGATGAATCCGCTTAGCTATCCCAAGCAGGCGGCACCCCTGCTAAGGATTCGCAACCTGAACGTTCATTTCCCCATTTATCGGGGAGTATTCTTTCGGCGTCAAATTGGCGCGATCAAAGCGCTAGATGGTGTCAGCTTCGATATTCAACGGGGTGAAACTCTGGGACTGGTGGGTGAATCTGGGAGTGGCAAAACGACAACGGCCCAGGCCATTCTTCAGATGATACGTCCAACCCAGGGTGACGTATATTTCGAAGATATCAACTTAACTCAATTAAACGAGGAAGCCGTTCTGGGCATGCGCCAGCGGATGCAAATGGTCTTTCAGGACCCCTATGGCACCCTTAATCCACACAAGACGATCGGTGACCTCTTAAGTGAACCATTGGATAATTTTGGTGTGGTTGGCGGATTAACCCGCCTGGAACGTATTGTTCAATTACTAGAAATGGTAGGGCTTGATCCAGAGTGCATGTACCGCACCCCCTATGAGTTTTCAAGCGGGCAACGGCAACGTATCGTGATCGCCCGTGCTATGGCTGTTAATCCGGAGTTCATTGTGTGCGATGAACCTCTGGCCACCCTGGACATTGCCACGCAAGCTCAAATTATCAACCTATTGCAAAAACTTCAGAGTGAACTGGGTTTAACCTATCTATTCATTGCCCATGATCTCAGCGTAGTACGCAATATTTCCGATCGCATTGCCGTTATGTACGCTGGCAAAGTTGTTGAACTGGCCGATCGCGCGACCCTCTACTCCAATCCCCTCCATCCCTACACCCAGGCCCTTCTCTCCACCATGCCAATTCAAGGACCCCTGATGGAAGTAGGACGACAACAAGCCAGGCTCCAAGGTCAACACCCAAATCCCGCTAATCCGCCCCAGGGATGCCGTTTTCATCCCCGTTGTCCTCTTGCTCAGGATAGGTGCCGTCAGGAACCAGAACCCAACTTCCAAGATGTCGGCCACGGGCACTATGTAGCCTGTCATATGGTTCCTTAAAGCTGTGTATTTGGAATCTGCCCGGAAACCGAAAACCCAATGTGAGGGGGGTGGGGTGCATCTGCACCTCACCCCCCTCACATTGGGCGTCAGCTTTGTCACCACTCCCACTAAAAGAATGACCGGTTGTTTTATTTGTGCTCTTTGAGAAGGCATCAGCGTCTAAAAAGTAATGGTGGATACAAGCCCCTCAGCGGATTTGGTTAACTCTTTGTATAGTCAGTTTCAAAAAAGCTGTTCATCAATGGGAGGGTTCTCATGAGTGGATTGGGTGGTCTTAACAAATCTCCAGATGGAGTTGTGCTGGGTTTAGTTCAGTTGCAGTTACCAAACGTTGTTACTCCCGATGATTTAGCTGAACAAACCCAACACGTATGCTCTCTGGTAGGCAAGGCACGCCGCAATATGCCCTCCATGGATCTGGTTGTTTTTCCCGAGTATTCTCTGCACGGGCTATCTATGGATACCAATCCCGACATTATGTGTCGCCTGGATGGTCCAGAAGTAGCTGCCTTTAGCGCTGCCTGCCGAGATAATAGGATTTGGGGTTGCTTCTCCATCATGGAATACAATCCTCACGGCAACCCCTACAACAGCGGCATTATTCTAGATGATCAAGGTGAATTGAAGCTGTACTATCGGAAGCTGCATCCCTGGGTCCCTGTTGAGCCTTGGGAACCCGGAAATTTGGGCATTCCTGTCTGTGAAGGGCCGAATGGGAGCACCCTGGCCCTAATTATCTGCCACGATGGCATGTTTCCGGAAATGGCGCGGGAATGCGCTTATAAAGGTGCGGATATTATGCTTCGCACAGCAGGGTACACGGCTCCTATTCGCCATGCCTGGCACATCACGAACCAGTCCAATGCCTTCTGTAACCTGATCTACACGGCATCTGTTTGTATGTGCGGCAGTGACGGCACTTTCGACTCTATGGGAGAGGGCATGATTGTCAATTTTGACGGTACACCTCTCGTTCTTGGAAATGGCCGCCCCAATGAAATTATTACGGGTGAAGTACGTCCCAAACTCGTTCAAGAGGCGCGTCGCCATTGGGGGGTAGAAAACAACATCTACCAGTTTGCCCACCGGGGATATGTCGCTGTGAAAGGCGGCGCACAAGATTGCCCCTATACCTACATGCAAGATCTGATCAATGGCTGCTACCAATTACCCTGGGAAGAGGAAGTAATTCATCAGGATGGCACGTCCTGCGGCTTCCCAGCGCCAACTCGAACCTATCAACCCATGCCACTCATTGAAACGGTTCAATAGACTCGAGTGCGATGAAGTTGAACGGAAGAACATTGTTCTTCCGTTCAATCGCTATTCTGGTTGATGTTGAAGGGTAGCGATCGCCCCCCTTAACCACTCAACATACGCCTGTTCCCGCCGCTGGACTAACTCCAGAGCCAATCGCTGCATCTTCTGCTCCCGAGAAATGCCCGGTGTCGTCAGTGATGGAAGAGCGATCGCGTCACACTCCTCCAGTTTTCTCTGCCGTGCTTCTAACTCCTGCTCCAGCAACTGCACGATCGCGTCATCTGGCAATTGTGCCGCAAAGTGAAGTTGAACCAACAACGGCTCCCGTAGAATGGGTGGTGGCTGATGAGTCTGTAACCATTGCTGGAGTTCTGTCTGACCGGCCTTGGTGATGCAATAGACCTTGCGGTTGGGGCGATCACTCTGAATCTCCACTGTACAGGCGATCCACCCCTGCCCTTCTAACTTTTCTAATGTGCGATAAATCTGAGCCTGATCTGCCGACCACAGATGGGCAATGCATTGGTTAAAGCATTCTGTTTTCAGGTCGTAACCCGTGCGCTCCTGCTGCTGCAAAAGCCCAAGAATCACATACGCAAGAGACATAGGCGGATAACCGCTCCTTAAGGGGGGACAACCGTATAGCTAAAATCATTATAAGTCTATGCTACTATATGATCAGTCAGATATGGGATAGGGCAAGTAAACGTTTTCATTCTTTACGTCCCATCCCCATTCACCATTACCCATCGCTCTATATGACCCAACTCCGCACCGTTGCCGGGATCATCAATAGCGTCGAAACCCTGGAAGGGGCAGGCTTTCTGGTACGTCGCCCTTTCCCAAAAAGCAGCTTTTCAGACTATGACCCATTTCTTCTGCTGGATGAGTTGGGGCCAATTGTGCTTAAACCCGGCCAAGCCAAAGGCGCGCCCGACCATCCCCATCGTGGCTTTGAAACGGTCAGCTACATCTTAGATGGACGCCTGGAGCATAAGGATTCCGAAGCAGCCCTTTCAAGGTGCTTTTTTATCTTTTTTAGATTTCGATTCACTCAGCAATCGAGCAGTGGAGACATGAGGTTTGTCTTTTTGCCGTTCGGGTTTTGGAACTTTCTTTTT
>NZ_JAMPLB010000076.1:0-30099 GCF_039962325.1 Leptolyngbya sp. PL-A3 | reverse complement strand
TGCTCAGTCAGAGCTACGATGTATTTCTTTTTTGCCATGCTGTTAAAGGGGGAGACGAGCTTTCATCCATTATCGTTTAGTTACCCCTCAAAATAAAGCTGACAGACCACTAGGGCTTCAGGATGTTTCGGAACAGTTTCATCTTCCCCAAAAGCTTTATGGGCGTGAAGCAGAGGTTGCAGCGTTACTGGCAGCGTTTGACCGAGCGACGGGGAGGGAAAAAGGGAAAAAGGAACAGGGAGAAGAATCCACTGCCTCCTCGCATTGTGAAATGATGTTGATATCTGGTTACTCCGGAGTTGGCAAATCTGCGCTTGTACAAGAGCTATACAAGTCGATTACTGCCAAGCGGGGTTACTTCGTCTCTGGTAAGTTTGACCAGTTTCAGCGCAATATTCCCTACAGTGCGATCGCTCACGCTCTCCAAAAGTTGGTACAACAACTGCTGAGTGAACCTGAAGAACAGGTGCAACAGTGGCGATCACGTCTTCTCACCGCATTAGGCAGCAACGGTCAACTGATCGTCGATGTGATTCCCGAAGTAGAACTGATTATTGGCAAGCAACTCCCTGTACCGGAAGTTGGTGCAGCGGAAGCTCAAAACCGATTTAATCGAGTTTTTCAACAGTTTATCCGCGTCTTTTGTTCAAAGGAACATCCTTTAGTCATTTTTCTCGATGATTTGCAATGGGTAGATTCGGCAACGCTTAAGCTAATTGAATTAATCATGCTGGATGATCAAACCCAGCATCTCTTTTTAATTGGAGCTTATCGAGACAACGAAGTAGACTCAACTCATCCACTCGCATTAATGCTGGATCAATTACGAAAACAAGAAATTGTATTCCAGGAAGTTGTTCTAAAACCTTTAACGCTGGAGCCATTGAGTCAGTTACTTGCTGAGACATTGCGGCAAAATCTAGGCACCATTCGCCCCTTGGGTGAGTTAGCGCTGCGGAAGACGGAGGGTAACCCTTTTTTTGTGGGTGAGTTTTTGAGAATGCTATATGGCGAAAAGCTGCTGAGCTTTGATGCAAAAGGCTTATGCTGGCAGTGGGATATGGCTCAAATCCAGACTCAAAATATTACTGATAATGTCGTGGAGTTGCTGCTGAACCAGTTAAAGAAGTTGCCTGAGAATACGCAGCATGTTCTCCAACTAGCAGCATGTGTGGGTGCTGAATTTGATTTAGAGACAGTCGCGATCGCGGATGAGAAATCCCTTGAATTAGTTTCCTTAGATTTATTAGCAGCAATTCAAGCTGGATTAATTCAGCCGCTATCCGAATTAGATGAAAACCTATTCGTTCAAGACTATAAGTTCTTGCACGATCGTGTCCAACAAGCTGCTTATGCTCTCATCGATGAGCCGCAGAAACAGGTAGTTCATTTACAAATTGGTCGCAATCTACTCAAAAAGATTCCATTAAAGCAGCGAGCAGAGCGGTTGTTTGAAATTGTTGATCATCTCAATTCTGGAATCGAGTTAGTTACCGACCAACTTGAACGGAATGAAATTGCCAAACTGAATTTGCAAGCAGGTCAAAAAGCCTTGACAGCAAATGCTTATCAAGCAGCTTTCAAGTATTTCAATGTAGGACTTAAACTTTTGAATATGGAGAGCTGGCAGCGCGAGTATGACCTAACCTTATCATTGCATTCAGAGGCAGCAGAGGCCGCATACCTAAGTGGTCACTTTGACGAAATGGAGCGGCTTGTCAAAGATGTACTCAACCATGCAAAAACCGTGCTCGATCAGGTGAAAGTCTACAATAGCAGGATTCAAGCATGCCTATCGCAAGGGGATCCTAGAGAAGCTCTAGAAATTGGCCTGGAAGTCTTGCAACTATTGAGAGTTAGCCTAGTGCAAGCTCCAACTCAGTTGGATGTTCAAACAGGATTAGCGGAAACAGCTTCACGACTCGCCGGGCAGGAAATTGAGGGTTTGATTGAACTACCGGAGATGAGCGGACCTGAACCACTAGCAGCGATTCACATCCTGGCAAGTATTGTGGCTTCTGCATTTATGGTGTCACCAGCCCTATTAATCCTGATTGTGTGCAGAATGGTGAACCTATCGCTCAGTTATGGAAATGCTCCCTGGTCACCATTAGGTTATGCAGCTTATGGATTTGTCCTATGTGAAGTAACTCAAGACATTGAGCGGGGGTATCAATTTGGGAAATTAGCTTTAAGGTTGCTAGAAAAACTAAATATTAATGAATGTGATGCTAAGGTGTTTGAAGTTTTGGGCACTCATGTCATTCATTGGAAGGAACATCTGGGGGAAAGCCTGTCTTTTCTGCGAAACGGCTATCAAAGAGGCGTGGAGATTGGAGATTTTGAGTTTGCTGGTTATTCTGCCTTTCATCTGTGTTACTCCTCATTTTTTGCTGGCCAGGAGCTTACAGCATTAGAACAAGAAACAGCAACTTATAGTAAAGCAGTTAGTCAAATTAGGCGAGAAAATCCTTCTATCTGGCTTGCCATACTGAGGCAAACAGTTCTTAATTTGTTAGGTCGGTCTGACAACCCAAGCCGATTAATGGGCCCAATATATTACGGAGACCGAGTACTATCAAATTCAGCGGTTGGCATCGATAGTGCAGATGGAATTCACTTCTTGTTGCTCAACAAGATTATCCTTCTTTATCTTCTTGCGGAGTACGAGCAATCAGCCCAAACTGCAATTTTAATGGAACAGCATTTGTATTCTGCGGCAGGAATGTTAGTTGTGCCGTTATTCTATTTCTATCATTCTCTAACGTTATTGAGTCTTCTAGCGAAGGCAGCAGCACCCGATAGAGAGCGCTATCTAGAGTGTGTCAATACTAATCAACAAAAACTGCAGAAACGGGCAGATTATGCCCCAATGAATTATTTGCACAAATTTCATTTGGTTGAGGCAGAGAAAGCGCGAGTTTTGGGGCAAGTACTGGAAGCGGAAGAGTTTTATGAACAGGCGATCGCAGGTGCGGCTGAAAACAAATTTATTCAGGAAGAAGCATTAGCGTATGAGTTGGCAGCTAAGTTCTACTGGGAGCGAAATCGACCCAGAATTGCTCGCACTTATATGCAAGAGGCACATTATGCCTATACCCGATGGGGTGCAGCTGCAAAGGTTAAAGATTTAGAAATCCGCTACCCACAGCTATTTCCTCAGTTGTTGGATAAAACTAATCCACCAATTCGTACTACTGCTAGCACCACTTCCAATTCCTCAGATATTGCTCTCGATTTAGCGACAGTCATAAAAGCATCACAAGCAATTTCTCGTGAAATTGAGTTGGGGCAATTGCTCACTTTTTTAATGGGGATCTTAATTGAGAACGCCGGTGCACAAACCGGATTTTTGATTCTAGAAAGTGAAGAAGAATGGGTAATTGAGGCTGCTTGTGAGCTTCATGCGGAGGAGAGTACCTGCGCAACGCGAGTGCTACAATCTCTTCCAATGTCAGGTCGATTGCCCGAATCCATCATTCAATATGTTATTCGAACTCGTGAGCCAATCATCTTAAACGACGCAACTCGTGAAGGTGATTTTATCAATGATTCTTATATTCAACATCATCAACCTCGATCAGTCTTGTGTTTACCACTGTTAAATCAAAGCAAGTTTGTTGGTGTGTTGTATTTGGAAAATCAATTGGCAACGGGAGTATTTACACCAGAGCGATCGCAACTTCTCAATCTACTCTCTATTCAAGCTGCAATTGCGATCGAAAACGCCAGGCTCTACTCAGCACTATGCGCCAGCAAAAGTCAGATGGCCCAATTCCTGGAAGCTGTTCCGGTCGGAATTGCTGTATTTGATGCGGTAGGTCGTCCCTACTACTTTAATCAACGGGCAACTCAGCTCGTCGGCAAAGGAAGTGATCCGTCTGTGCCCCTAGACCAACTTTCGGAAGCTTATCAAGTTTATCTAGCAGGAACAAAGCAGCCCTATCCGATCGAGAGATTGCCATCCATGCGCGCGTTGAGCGGCGAACGTAGCACAGTGAACGATATAGACTTTCACCAGAACGGCACCATTATTCCAGTAGAGGTGTGGAGCACGCCTGTGTTTGACGAACAGGGCAATGTGACTTACGCGATTACAAGCTTTCAAGACATTACAGAGCGCAAACAAGCTGAGCGGCTCCTAGCTGATTACAACCAAACGCTAGAACGACAAGTTACTGAGCGGACAATGCTGCTTTCTCAAGAGATTGAAGAGCGCCAACGAGTTGAAAATGCGCTACGACACAGCGAGGAGCAACGCAGGCTAACCCTAGACTTCACCCACATCGGTAATTGGGACTGGAATATCGTGGAGAATACATCAGAGTGGAATGATAATCACTCTCGATTGCTGGGATTAGTTCCCAACGAAGTAGAATGCAGCTACGAAGTATGGCGCGATCGAGTTCATCCAGAAGATGTTGACCGAGTTGAGCAAGCTGTTGCTAAAGCGCTGAAGACTCATACTGACTACGAAGCTGAGTATCGAGTGATTCACCCGGATGGTAGTATTCATTGGCTGTTTGGCAGAGGTCGAGGCATTTATAACGAAGCTGGACAGCCTATGCGAATGTTAGGTGTCATTCTCGACATCAGCGATCGTAAACGGGCTGAGGAAGCCTCCATCTTAGAGGAGCGCAACCGTATGGCACGGGAAATTCACGATACCTTAGCGCAAGCTTTTACAGGTATTTTGCTCAATGTCGGATCGATGACACAAATGCTAGTAAACGAGTCAGCATCTACCCAAATACAGTTGGAAAGGCTGGAAAGGATCGATGAACTGGCCCGAACGGGACTTACGGAAGCTCGTCGTTCAGTGGCAGCACTGCGCCCCCAGTTATTAGAAAAGGGCAATTTACAGAGTGCGCTGCATCGCCTCGTGACTCAGATGCAATCAACAACCAAAACTACGTTGATCTACGAAAGTAAGGGTATAGCCTACTCCTTACCAAGCGAGGTGGAAAACCACTTACTTCGGATTGCGCAGGAGTCTTTAACAAATGCTATCAAATACTCTAACGCTGATAAAATCTGGGTTGAATTGGTGTACGAAGAGGCTCATTGTCTTTTGCGTGTTAAAGATGATGGACAAGGTTTTGGAGTTGGTAGTATCTCATCGATTGGTGGTTTTGGCTTGTTAGGAATGAGCGAACGAGCAGAACAGATCGGTGCACAACTCACGATTCAAAGCCAACTTGGGCAGGGGACAGAAATTACTATCACCACTAAGCGGGAGTGAAAATCACGATGAGTCAATCGGCTAAAATTCGAATTCTGGTTGTTGACGATCACTCCCTTGTTGCAGAAGGATTAGCAAACATCATTAACTACGATCCAGAAATGACAGTGATTGCTCAAGCAGAGAACGGGCAACAGGCGCTCAATCTGTACCGTGAATACCAGCCCGATATAACCTTAATGGATTTACGAATGCCAATAATGGAAGGAGTTGAAGCTATTGCTGCAATTCGTGCTGAATTTAAGTCAGCTCGAATTATTGTGCTAACGACCTATGATGGGGATGAAGATATTTATCGGGGATTACAGGCAGGTGCGCAGGGATATCTACTTAAAGACGCTAAACCGAACGAACTTTTGAATGCTATTCGCATGGTTTATAGCGGCCAGCAGTATGTTTCTCCAACTGTGGGTAGAAAGCTGGTGGAACGAATGAGTAATCCAGCACTTAGTGAACGAGAGTTAGATGTGCTCCGGTTGATGGCACAGGGATTAAGTAATCAAGATATCGGAACTGCTCTAACAATTGGTGAAAGTACTGTCAAATCACATGTGACGCATATTCTGAGCAAGCTAGCAGTGAGCGATCGCACACAAGCCGTTATTGTTGCGGTTAAACGAGGGCTTGTTAGTTTATAGATTGTATTTAATGGGCAGCTTGATTCCAACTTTAGTTGGAGGTGCTCCTCTACTTTCAATGGAGCGCGTCATCCATCGCTGGAATACACAAAATTGTAGACTCTTAGCGGACGTGAGATAGGAGTTTATTCCCTATATTAAATTTATGAAAGAACCAAAAGTTGCTCAACAAGAGTTCAGCTTGCCTTCATAAAGTATCGACACCTGAAAGAAAATCATGACTTTATTCAACGTGGCATCTCGTTGAATTCGTTTTCAGCCGTTCATTCTATTGACGATCGTGGTGCTGATAATAATTTCTAACTTCGTCTTTAGGACAAACTGACTCTGTTGTAACAACAGAGAGTCGTTCAACAGGTGTGAAAAAATGGTTGATGATCATAGACACCATTTCCTATTTGTTCCACCTTCAATTCAGGATCACATTCAGGGCGTGTTAAGCGCCACTGCTGTACTCGTTCTGTATGGAGATTATGAATGCTCTCAAAGTGCGGATGTCTATCGGTTGATTAAAGTTGCTCAACAGCAACTGAGTCCTTTTCCTGATAAGAATAATATCTGCTTCATTTTTCGCCATTTTCCACAGATACAAATCCATCCCCATGCTCAACGAGCAGCAGAGGCTGCAGAAGCTGCAGCAATTCAAGGCCAGTTTTGGCAGATGCATGAGATGTTGTTTATCCATCAACAAATGTTAGAGAACGGCTACCTCGTAGAGTATGCAGAGCGTTTAGGACTTGATATTTCGCAGTTTTTACAAGACCTGTCTCATCGTGTGCATATTGCTCGTGTCAATCTGGACGCTGAGAGTGGATACCGAAGTGGAATAAAAACTGCACCTGCCTTGTTTATCAATGGAATTCGCTATACCGATCAATGGAATATAAAGAAGTTAATTGCATCCATCATTAATGCGGCTAATTAAGAGAACTCATTAGAGTATTCAGGAGAAACATCATGACAAATCAAAAGCTATCTCGTGTTTGGTTAATTACAGGCAGTTCAACAGGATTCGGTCGTGCTTTGACTGAAGCTGTCTTAGCTCAAGGCGATCGCGTTATTGCAACTGCTCGTAATATCAGCAAAATCCAGAATCTAGAACACAAATATCCACAAATAGCTAAAGCTGTTCGTTTAGATGTTACCGATCAAGCAAGCATTCAAATGGCTGTGCAAATTGGTTTAGCCACATTTGGTAGAATTGACGTACTGGTGAACAATGCGGGATATGGATTGATTGGTGCTGTTGAAGAGGTGAGCGATCAACAAATTCGTAACCAATTTGAAACCAATGTCTTTGGTCTGTTGAATGTGACTCGCGCTGTCATTCCCATACTCAGAAAGCAAGGCTCAGGTCATATTCTAAATATGTGTTCAGTCGGTGGACGGCATCCAGTACCAACGATGGGGCTTTATGATGCTTCTAAAGCAGCGGTCGAAGGACTTTCAGAGTCTCTCGCATCTGAAGTGAAACCTTTTGGAATCAAGGTAACGATCCTTGAGCCAGGAGGCTTTGATACCGGTTTTGTAGACCGTTCTACAGTTTCGGCAGAACCAATGCCAGAGTACGATTTTTTGAGAGAGCAAATCGCTAAGTTTGCTGCTGGATATGTTCGGGGTGACGCTGTAGCTGGTGTCCAAGCGATGTTGAAGGTCGTAGAATTGCCTGACCCACCCCTTCGCCTGGCGCTCGGTCCCAACGCGCTACCAACAATAATTCAAAAACTCACGGCAGATATTGAAGAGTACAAACGCTTTGAGCACATCTGGCAGAGTTCTACAGCCAATGCAGTTCACAATTCCAGCCTGTCACATTCCAGCTAGCACGAATTGATATTCCAACATTGATTATTCATGGGGATGCCGTTCGGATTCTGCCACTGGAAGCGATCGCTGCAAGATGACTGTAATTATCAAGAACAGCCGCTTAGAAGTGATATCGGATGGTCCCAACGCGATTCTCTGGACACATGCAGACAAAATAAACCCCTTACTACTGGACTTTCTCAAGGAGGAAAAGGTATGGCTCACTATGATTACATTATCATTGGTGCAGGATCGGCGGGTTGTGTGCTGGCTAACCGTCTAACTGAAGATTCTGATACAACTGTTTTACTGTTGGAAGCAGGCAATCCGGATACAAAGCCAGAGATTTTCATGCCACTGCAATTCATGAGCCTACAAGGTTCTGAAGTGGATTGGGCTTACTTCTCTGAACCAGAACCTTACTTAAATAATCGCAGAATGTTCTGTCCTCGCGGCAAAGTTTTGGGAGGAAGCAGTTCGATTAACTTCATGTTTTACATTCGGGGAAATCGCCATAATTATGACCATTGGCAGTCACTCGGAAACCCTGGTTGGAGCTATCAAGATATCTTGCCCTATTTCAAGAAATCGGAGCATCAGCAACGAGGAGCCGACACCTATCACGGGGCAGATGGAGAACTAAGCGTCAGCGACATCAAACCTTCTGCAGCCATATCTCAACGCTTTATCGATGCGTGTATGGCAATGGGCTACGACTATAATCCCGATTTTAATGGTGCCCAACAGGAGGGAGTCGGCCCTTATCAGCTAACCGTTAAAGACGGTAAACGTCATAGCACAGCAGCTGCTTTTCTTGTGCCCATTCTCGATCGCCCCAATCTGACTGTAGTAACTGGGGCATTGGTGACTCGGTTGTTGTTTGAGGGAACTCGTGCTGTTGGAGTGGAATACTTGAAAGAGGGTATTCTGCACCAAGTCAGAGTCGATCATGAGGTGATTTTAAGCGCGGGTGCATTTGATTCACCGAAACTGCTGCTGTCTGGCATTGGAGATGGAAGTTATTTACAAACCATGGGCATTCCGGTTGTCGCTAATTTGCCCGGTGTCGGACAAAATCTGCAAGACCACCTGCTTGTCCCTGTGGTATATGAAGCAACTCAAGCAGTCTATCCTGCAAACACAAGCAATGGGATCGAAGCTGGCTTGTTTCTGCATACCAAAGGCGATCAGGAAGTGCCACCGGATTTACAGTTTTACTTCGGTCCCATCCAGTTCTTACCGCCTGGCTATGCCCCGGCAGAATTTGGGTTTACAGGTGCAGTTTCTGTAAACCGTCTGCACAACATTGGAAGTGTCAGCTTACGTTCCACTGACCCCAAAGATCCACCTATGTTTCGGATGAATTATCTGCAATATGAAACCGATGTGCAAAAGCTAATCGGTGCAATTAGATTAATGCGCCGATTGCTACATAGCAGCGAATTTGATGAGTTTCGTGGTCAAGAAATCGCTCCGGGTGCAGACGTTCAAAGTAATGCAGAGCTTGAAGCTTATGTTCGAGATAATTGCAATACGGTATATCATCCAGTTGGCACTTGCAAAATGGGTACTGATCCGATGGCGGTGGTCGATCCTGAACTGAAGGTACATGGAGTTCAAGGATTACGTGTCATTGATGCATCAATTATGCCAACGATTACCACAGGGAACACTAACGCACCCACTATCATGATTGGTGAAAAGGGAGCAGATTTCATTAAAGCGGTTCGCGCTCAACAAACGTTGATGACCCAATTCAACGCGAAAAATTCCGGTTCAGCTAGGATTTCTAGTCATCGATGATTCTAATTGATAATAGTGTATTCACAACTATCCACGCAATTTTCTTGAACAGAGGCATCGTTGACTATAATGAACTTATCCTTGTAGGCAAACATTGTTGCATCACCAATTCATTACAAAGCTAAGCTTAATATCACCCATTGTTTTTATGTAGCGTTGGTTGCACGAAACTGGAGTACGATTCGCAGCCTGCTCACAGACAATGCACACTGGGTACTAAGTGACAAACGATTTCAAGCATGGCCAATGGAGTTGATGCAGTTGCCGATCGCGCTCGCAAAATCGCAGGCTATAGGCTGAAGTTTGAGCTGTTGCATATTCTGGTAGCCGAGGCAATGCTGCACTGTCTTTGCACAATAAGGCGAAGCAGGATGATCGTATCCTCGAAGAGCATTTAGCGACGGTATGTCGGTTGAAGGATGGCAGAATCGCCACGATTGAGACGTTCCTCTTTGATGTGGATGGGATGAATGCCTTCTGAAACAAATTTAAATAGTAGTAGTGCGAAAGCAATTGTTTATTAAATCTCAAGAATGGAGAAATAATCATGCTTACAGAGCAAGGAAAACAGAACGGTGTTGTATTGCAAGCCGGTCAGGGAAAATCTTACTGGGTGCTAGGTGATTTATATACGTTTAAGACCGTGAGCCAGGATACCAATGCAACCTACTCACTTATGGAAATGATTGTTTATCCTCAGACAGGTTCGCCTCCTCATATTCATAGCCGCGAAGATGAATCGTTCTTGGTTCAATCAGGAGAAATTCAGTTTCAAGTGGATGGAGAAACCATTATTGCAACACCGGGAACCTTTCTCTACTCCCCTAGAGGACAAACTCATGTGTTTACGAATGTCAGTAACCAGCCTGCTATGGTCTTGTGTTGGGTAACACCAGCTGGGCTGGAGCAGTTCTTCATGGAGATTGGCACTCCGGCTGATGATCCGACTGCACCGCCACCTCCAGTTACAGAGGCAGATATTCAAAAAACGATCACTTTAGCTCCTCAATATGGTTTGACTATTTTGTCTCCAGATTCCTCTCACTAGTTGCTAAGAGAAACCATGAAAGCCCTTGCCGTTGATCCCACTCGTCTCACTCATCCACCAGATTGCTTTGCTGAAATTGCTGTTGAACCGCCCACCTTAAGAGCCAGGGATTTGCTAGTGCGAGTGCGGGCGGTGTCCATTAATCCAGTGGATTATAAAGTTCGTTCATCTATTCAAGACAAGCAATCCGCCCCTCAAATTTTAGGCTGGGATGCGGCTGGAGTCGTGGAGCAGGTTGGATCACAAGTTAGCCTATTCAAACCAGGGGATGAAGTGTATTATGCAGGCAACATTACTCGCCCTGGAAGCAATAGTGAACTTCATGCGGTTGACGAGCGGATTGTTGGTCGTAAGCCTGCCCGTCTTTCATTTGAACAAGCAGCAGCACTTCCACTAACCACGATTACTGCCTGGGAAGGATTGTTTGAGCGCATGGGAATCTCTGATCAAAAGTCAGAAATCAACCACGGCAAACACCTTCTGATTATCGGTGGCGCAGGTGGAGTTGGATCGATCGCCATTCAATTGGCAAAGCAGGTTGCTGGGCTAACTGTGATTGCAACCGCATCCCGACCTGAAACCGTCGATTGGTGTCTCAGAATGGGAGCGGATTACACAATTAATCATCATCAATCCTTCAAATCAGAACTGGAAGGAACTGGCATTCAAGATGTGGATTATATTTTCTGCTTGAACGATACAGAACAACATCTGGTCAACATGGCAGAAACAATCAAACCCCAGGGAAAAATTTGCTCGATCGTTGAAACAGAACATTCCATTGACATGAATTTGCTCAAAAACAAAAGTGTGACGTTTGCCTGGGAGTTTATGTTTACTCGCTCCATATATGAAACCAATGATATGCAAGCTCAACATGATCTATTGAACAAAGTCTCAACATTAGTGGATCAACAAATCATTGAAAGCACAATGACAGAATGTTTGGGTTCTTTAACTCCAGAAAATCTCGCGAAAGCTCATGCTCAACTCGAATCGGGTCGAACGATCGGCAAGCTAGTCTTGTCCGGATTCGCACAATAGCCATGTGCGGCGAATAAGACCTGATTCGATTTTAATGTACTGAAATTAATCCTCCCTCATCGCTAGGAGCAAAATACCATGTTGCAACCAGAAGAAGCCATTTTTAGCACTCAAGGACTCAAGCTTTGGTACAAAGTTTCAGGTACTGGTCCCATTTGCATTGTGCCTACTCCAGGGTGGGGACCGAGTTCCGATATGTACTTCCAAACCTTAACCCCACTTGAAACGATATTCACCCTTGTTTACCTTGATACAAGAGGCACGGGGCGTTCGGAGCGACCAGTGCAACCAAGCGATTACACCTACGATCAGTTTGCGGCTGATCTGGATGCACTTCGACAGCAATTAGGACAGGAGCGCGTTTGGTTAATGGGGCATTCCGAAGCCGGGCGTCACGTACTCTACTATGCTTTGCAGTATCCTGACCATTGTGCTGGGCTGATCCTTCTCGATGCCGTCAGTTTTCAGGATGAGCGATCGCATACAGATATGGAAATGCGCCTGCGGGAACGACAGCACGAACCCTGGTTTGACCTCGCCTACCAAGCATTTACTAGTCAGGAAATGCCGGAGTCAGAAGCCGATTTTTTGAAGTTTATTCAAACCATCCTTCCGCTCTACTACTATGATGTTGCTAACATCCAGCTCAATGCGTCTCACCATGCTGCAACATCAATGTCTTTAGATGCGTTCAAAGGTTCTGCTCAATGCCAATGGCATAAAACCAACCTGATGTCGCGGCTTAAAGAGATTTGTGTTCCAACTCTGATTGCGGTTGGGAGCCATGACTTTATTTGCTCGCCCCTCCATGCTCATCGATTACATATGGAAATCACAGGCTCAAAGTTTATTTTGATTGAGAGAGCAGGCCATTTTCCCTGGTATGAACAACCCGATCAGTTCTTTACTAAAGTGAAGGAAGGGTTAGCCGCTGTCCAAGCATCAACTTGGCACAATTTACTCATTAGATAACATCAATTCCGTTCTTATTCTTCAATCTCCGCTTGTAAGAAACTGTTTGTAAAAGTCAATTAAGCAGTTTTCCGATCCCAGGTTCGTCTGTTTTTGGTAAGTCTTCGTAGCATCAATCGAATCATCACCACATAGACCATGCCTTCGTGATTCTCTGGTAATCGTTCATAGTCTCGGTTGAGAATTCGGGCATTCTTCAGCCAGGTCCAAGTCCGTTCTACTATCCATCGCTTCGGTTCTACCTGAAACCCCTTAGCATCCTCTGCTCGTTGGCTAATCTCAACCTCGACTTGTCGTCCTTCTTGCTCAAAGAAGTGCTGAATCAATGTTCCCAGATCTCCTCGATACCCCTTATCCGCTAGCACCTTCACGATGCGCTGATGCATCTGCAGAACCCAGACTAAAACACCAGGAGCTGTTTTGACATCTGATATATTGGCGGCACTGACATAGCAACCCAGCACCAGGCCCAGCACATCGACCCCAATATGACGCTTGCGTCCCTTCACCCATTTGTTGCCATCAAATCCCTGTTCCTCCCCCCTTTTTGTCCCAGTTTCACGGACTGACTATCAATGATCACCAAGCTCGGTTCTTCATGCCGTCCTGCGGCTTGCCGTACCTGCCGTATCAGGGTCAGGTTAATTTGCTCCCAGACTCCCAACCTCACCCACAAGCGATAGTATCCATACACCGTTTGCCAAGCTGGGAAATGCTTGGGGATTGCCCGCCATTTCAGAGCATTATCTGCCCGGTAGAAGATAGCGTTAAGGGCTTCCCTTAAATCGACCTCTCGGTCTTTACCCAAGGGCTTAGGAGCAGGCAACAAGGGTTCAACGATTTCCCACTCGGCATCGGTCAAGTCGCTGTCATAGAGAGGTTCAGTCATGGTCAGCGGCTAACTTCGACTCTGACGCAATTCGTTTAGAGACATCTTGCGCTGATTCCCCGGATTGACGGCAGGGGCGGTTACACTCCTGACATCGCCACCCGGCTAACTGTTTGGCTTGTAGACGCTCCACATCTAGATAACGCATCACGGATTGGGTCTGAACTTCAAACTCCTCAGTATGCATATAATTCGTCTGTTTTGATCAGGTATTTGGGAAAAGCCAGTTTATTTAGCTACAAGATGGGCGTGTTTAACCTTCCTCCGCTTACCCACCATGCCTGAACCGACGAACTTCAGCAACTCGACCACCTGAATAATCTATTTGATGTTGATAACGACTCCTAGACTTTCATTGGCTAAGCGATCAGCGGTACACAATGCATAGGTACCGGGTTGTAGGGAAAGGTTTGTCCTTGTATTGGGGAGAATTTCCTGGAGGCTCCAGGTGGTTCCGGTCTGTCGATAAAGGGTGAAGGAACGGGTGTTCGGGGCGGCAACCCAGGAAAGTTTGCCGTCTATCGTACGAACGTTTTGCGGAGGAGCGGGCCGCGTGTTGGAGAGCCAGGGCATGACTGGAGGGAGAGCGGCGGTACGGTAAGTGTCGCTTTGGAAGCGATCGCAAATGCCTTGGCGATTGGTTAGAAATGCCTTTGCACTATAGAAAATATTGCCCAGCACAAGCTTCGTTTCCAATTGACGGGTGATGGCGACCTGACGTTCAATCTCGCTCAACTCCCATGTTTTACCGTCTAACTGTGACAGGGTGTTGCCGGGGTAGATGTGTCGTCTCTGGGGATTGTTGTCAGCCCACCACTCCAGCAAAACAGGATAGCTCTGGGCAGGCGGGTCAATGCGCCAGTAGAGCTGCGGTGCGAGGTAATCGACCCACCCCTGTTGAAGCCAGCGTAGGGCATCTGCGAATAGTTGGTCGTAGGCATCTAATCCCCGAATCTGGGGTGGCTGGCCGGGGCGATAAATGCCAAAGGGACTAATACCAAATTTGACCTGCGGTTTGGTGCTGCGAATGCCTGTAGCAAGCCGTTGCACCATGCGGTTCACATTATCTCGCCGCCAATCGTTCAGGGAAAGCGTACCACCCCCGGCCTGATAACGCTGGTAGGTCGCTGCATCCGGGAAGGTCTGCCCTGCAATCGGGTAAGGATAGAAGTAATCGTCCAGATGAATGCCATCTACGTCATGACGACGCAGTACATCCATAATGACGTTGTAAGTCTGGTCTTGGACAACTTGTGAGCCAGGATCCATCCAGGATTGGGTGCCCCAGGGGTAGACTACATCGGGATGGGTCACAGCCAGGTGGGGCGCAACGTTCACCGTTTGACTCGAACTGCGTGCCCGGTAGGGGTTAAACCAGGCATGAATTTCTAGATTGCGCTGACGGCATTGGGCGATCGCAAATTGCAGCGGGTCATACAGGGGGTTGGGCGCTCTGCCTTGAGTGCCCGTTAACCAGAAGCTCCAGGGTTCCAGCGTGGAGTTGTGCAAGGCATCCCCCTCTGGCCGCACTTGCAAAATCACCGCATTGAAATTTAATCTCTGCAATTGATCCAGAATGGTGATGATCTCAGCCTGTTGTTGTTGTGTAGTCAACGTGCGGCTACTGGGAAAATCAATATTCCATACCAGGGCAACCCAGGCGGCCCGAAACTCTCGTCGGTGGGAGACCTGAACCAAGGGTGTCCATTGGACAATCCATTCCGATGGAATGGGTGAAGCCTGCCCCATGTAGACCAGACTTTGATAGATAAAGCTCGCAACCTCCGCACGGGTAGCAGGTTGTTGAGAGTGAATTTGAGTGCGGTCGGGATAGTTCACCACGATGCCTGCTGCGGTTGCCGTGGCGATCGCACTCCTGGCCCAGTCGGGAATTTCTGCTGCATCTCGGTAGAGGTCTGCCAGGGGAGCCTGCCCCGAAGCGGTCATGCCCAGTCCCCCCACCAGCGCTACCCAGGTTTGGAGTCGGGGAATGGCTTCTGTCGGGCGAAATTCACGACCGGGATAACCCGACATGAA
The DNA here is from genome assembly GCF_039962325.1 of Leptolyngbya sp. PL-A3. NCBI lineage: Bacteria > Bacillati > Cyanobacteriota > Cyanophyceae > Leptolyngbyales > Leptolyngbyaceae > Leptolyngbya > Leptolyngbya sp. PL-A3. The sequence continues at coordinate 14,620 of NZ_JAMPLB010000076.1, read as the reverse complement.
CCCGGTTTCGTAGGCCCACTGGATTGCAGGGGCTGCCCAATGGTTAGCAGGAACATCAACATAAGGGACGTAGGGACGTTTAGGAGCAATGGCGAATGCCCCCCGCAGCATGGAAGCAAATTCAGCGCGTGAAATCAGCTGGTTTGGGCGAAAAGTGCCATCCTCAAAACCTCGCAAGACTCCCCGTTCTGCCAGGGCTTCGATAAAGGGACGTGCCCAGTGGGTCTGGATATCGGGAAAGCGGGGAGAAGGAGACTGCGGCATAGGTAGTTAATGGAGTGTTGGGCTAAGAATACTTCTTCAGATTCATTCAATAGTGCAAGAAGGACTTTGAGTGACACTAAAGTGATGAATATGATTAGAGAAGGACAAGTCAAAAAAGTCAAACAAGGGGACAGTGTGTCTCAAGTGAAATTTATCGAAGCAATCTTTGAAATTGCTGATTAAGGGAATACGGACGATATCGATCGTTTGTCCTTAAGAAGTTCTTGCAATACAACCAGCGAGATTGAGGAGCATGACGCGGCCATGACTGCGATCGCCCTTCCCTGTATTAGCAAGAATATCAAAGGGTCGCATTACCAGGAGTAGTAAGGCGTGAGCATCACTCATCCCATGCCAACCCATCAAAGTGAAGACGCGGGATTTTCGATAGCGTAGTATTATTATCTCCGCACACTGCACTCTGGGTAGAGCAGCATGGACCAGTTTACAGGTGGCTGCCTTTGCGGCAACGTCCGAATTGTAGCGTCAGGACTGCCATACCGAGTCGGGCTCTGTCACTGTCTTGACTGCCGCAAGCATCATGGTGCCCTTTTTCAGGCTTCTGCAGTGTTTCCACAGGATGCGGTCACGATTGATGGCGAAACACGCGACTACGCCGGGCGTTTTTTCTGTCCCCGATGTGGCTCGTCTATTTTCGCACGCACTGCAGACGAAATCGAAGTAAACTTGGGCTCTCTGGATGCCCCTGACCAACTGATGCCGACCTATGAAAGCTGGATCATCCGTCGTGAATCCTGGTTGCCGTCGTTCCCGCTCACAAGGCGTGCAGAAGTCTGATATCGATCAGGTGTTGCTCGTAGGCGGGAGCTGCCAAATTTGGGCAATTCAGCAGCTTTTTATGGCCTACTTTGGGCCGCAGCACGTTCAGCTTCACAAGCCGTTCGAGGCAGTTTCCCACGGGGCACTTGCCCTGACGCAAATTGCCGGACTGGAGGACTATTTGCGCCACGGTTATGCTATCCGCCTCTGGGAACCCTACTCCCGCTCCTACACCTATTTTTCCCTGTTTGAATCGGGTACAAAATATCCTTGTGGGCGATCAGAACCGCTGATGCTGCAAGCTGCCCTCGAAGGACAAACTGAAATTCGTTTAGATATTGGCGAAGTCGCGCACGTTACCGAGGCAGAAGTGACCTATGACGCGCAGGGACGCATGAGCAGCGCTCCCCTTCGTCAGCAGGAAACCTATCGATCACTGGAACTGAACCGTGAGCAGGTTTGCATGGCACGGCTGGAGCCGCCCGGACAACTCGGAATTGATCGCCTTGCCGTGGAATTTGAAGTTACGGAACACCGAATTTTAGTGGCAACCGTGCAGGATTTGCTGACGGGAAAGGTATTGGTAGAACGGGGGGCGATCGCGAAACTAAGTTAAGCCGATGTAGGGCAGCAGCAGCTCTGATAAACCGGTAAAAGTTTGGAATTTACAAACAGGACAGGAGCAAACGTTTACAGGACATTCTCACTATATTTTGTCCGTTGCGATGAGCCAGAATAAACAGTGCATTGTCAGCGGTAGCCGCGATGGAACGATCAAAATTTGGGGAATACCGCCTCTTTCCTAGTCCGGTCTTTTAGATAGGAGTTGTCTACGAATGCTACGAATCATCACTTTCTGACCGTTCAGTAGTCGTCCTGGGAATTCTAATAAAGTTTTTCTTTTTCTCTTTCATTACCCGTTCATTATCATGACGCACTCCCCCTCCGATCCTCAATCTTCTGATGTTGTGCTGGGCGGTAACGGTCCGGCTCCCAATCAAGGCGCAATTCTGGGTGGCATTGAAGGTATTCGGCAAAAGCTGAATCATCCTGACCTGACGCTGAGGCTAGAGGCACTGGATCAAGCCTGGAGCTATGGGGATGCAGGGCGAGTTTGTCTAGAACAGGCACTGGGCGATCGCTCTAAAACAATTCGGCGACGGGCACACTGGCTTCTCCGGCAGCCCAAAGTCACGCCCCGACCGCATCTTCCGGTGTGGGATCTTGCTGAGCGACTGGGCGGCTATCTGGGCTATAGCGGTCAGCACGTCACCCACTTTGCCAAGCGAGATGTGCGGGAATTCCAGGCAGGACAGGCGTTGTCAAATCCTCAGCAAACAGCCTACGCGCTGCGCTCTGGGTACGACGATGACAATGATGGGGGAACTTCGATCGACGCTCAGCTAGATGCTTTGCTAGATACTGCTGGATCAGAGCAGGTTGAGGCGCTGGTGTTTGGAGCTTGGAACCGCGATGAAGACTTTTTTACGGGAGAGGACTCTTCGCAGGAATTGGTAGAGCAGTTAGCGTCATTGAGCAATCGTCTCCCCAATCTGAAAGCTCTGTTTATTGGTGACATTACGTCAGAGGAGTGCGAGGTATCCTGGCTTACTCAGAGTGATATGAGTCCGATTTTGCAGGCATATCCGCAGCTCGAAGTATTACAAGTCCGAGGCGGCATGGGATTAAAGTTTGAGCCATCTGAGAATGCAGTGCATAAGCATTTGAAGGCACTCATTCTAGAAACGGGCGGATTGAGCCGAGAAACAGTCACGCAAATTTACGAATGGGATTTTCCGGCACTGGAGCATCTCGAATTCTGGTTCGGCAGCGAGCACTATGGCGGCGACTGCTGGGAACAGGACTTAGCTCCCATCCTGAATGAACTCGTCTTCCCTAATCTCACCTATCTGGGTCTTCGCAACAGTCAGTTTGCTGACGAGTTGATCGATCGACTGATCGGTTCGCCCCTGCTGGCAGGACTCCAGGTGCTAGACCTCTCAATGGGCACTCTCTCCGACGAGGGAGCTGCAAAACTGCTGGAATACTGGGAAATTAGCAATCTAGAAATTCTCAACGTTTCTGAAAGCTATCTTTCGGGGGCCACAATCGATCAGTTGCAAGCGTTAGGCATCCAGGTTATTGCGGATGATCAGCGGTCAATTGAAGATGAGTACGATGATGGGCGATACTGTGCTGTTTCCGAATAATACGCTGCAATAACTGCGATCGCTATTCCATGCTCAATTTTGTTCTCATTGCCAATCCTGAAACGCGACGGGTCGAGCTGTTCCAGCAGGCACTCGCCCGGTTTGACTTACCTGCTGCCGAGCTAATTCCCTACGAAGAACTGCTGGAGGGACGCTGCTCGCTCAGCCAATGGGACGCACCAATCTGGTATCGCTTTGACGCACCAGAGCGCAGTTTTGCGGTCGATCGGGCCTTGATTGCGGCAGGCACAGAAGTGCAGGATACAGGACAGCATCAGCGAATTGGGGCGATCGAGGCTTACCGTCTACCTCCAGACAAAGGACGCATTCTCTATCCGCGTCAGTGGTATTTGGGCTGGCGCAGGCGATTGCAGGAATGGGCAGGACAAATGCGCGGCACGGCGTTAAACCATCCCGAAGACATCATCACGATGTTTGATAAGGTTCAGTGTCAGCGGATTCTTGCCCATCACCAGATTCCGATTCCCCATTCTTTGATCGGTCACGCGCCCATTCTCAGCTATGACGATTTGCGCGATCGCATGGATCAGCAAAACTGTCAGCGGGTCTTTGTGAAACTGGCGCACGGTTCGTCTGCATCGGGCGTGGTTGCCTATGAGCGGCGTAGTCATGCCGAACGAGTTACGACCACCGTCGAACGAGTGATAGAACAGGGTGAACTGCGCTTTTACAATTCACGCAAAATTCGCCAGTATTCCGACTCTCATGAGATTGCCGATATCATGAACTTCTTGCTAAAAGAATCGGCGCAGGTGGAAGCCTGGATGCCCAAAGCTCGGCTAGAAGGACGCGAATTTGATGCGCGAGTGGTGGTGATTGGCGGAAAGGCACGACAGGTTGTTTTGAGAGTGGGCAATAGCCCGATGACTAACCTGCATCTGGGCAACGATCGCCGCGACGTATCTGCCCTTCCCCGATTGCTGACCCCAGACATCTGGCAAACCATGCTGCAGACCTGCGAACGCGCCGCGGCCTGTTTTCCTCACAGCTTTTACTGCGGTATTGATCTCCTGGTTGCACCCAATTTACATGATCACTACATTCTGGAACTGAATGCCTTTGGTGATCTGCTGCAAGGCATTACCTGGCAGGGACAGGATACCTACACCACCGAAATCACAACGTTGTTAGAACAACAGAAGATACTCATACAAATTTAGGAGGTAATGCGATCGTGAATGATATAGCGACGGATAAAACGATTACAAATAATCTGGCTATGACGCGTCCGCTCGTTCATGACATGAATGCGATCGTCGGCACCCATGACATCATTTTTATCACGTTTGATACGCTGCGCTACGATGTTGCCCAATTCCTCTGGCAAGCCGGACGAACGCCCCATCTTGCTGCCCTTCTACCCGATACTGGGTGGGAAAAACGCCATTCTCCTGCCAGTTTTACCTATGCCGCTCACCAAGCCTTTTTTGCTGGATTTTTGCCCACCCCAATTCATTCTGGCAACCATCCTCGCCCCTTTGCGCTTCAGTTTGAGGGCAGCACCACGATCGCACCCGAAACCTGTGTTCTGAGTGGCGCAAGTTTACCCGAGGGTTTAGCCGATCGAGACTACCGTACCATTTGTATTGGCGGAGTCGGTTTTTTCAATCAGTGCAATCCGCTGGGAAATGTTTTGCCTGGCTTCTTTCAGGAGCGATATTGGAGCCCAGAACTAGGTGTTACTGATCGCCACTCTACCCAGCATCAGGTTAGTTTGGCCTGCGATCGACTCAATACGCTTCCCAAAAACCAGCGGGTTTTCCTGTTTATCAATTTGTCTGCCCTGCACCAGCCCAACTATTTCTACTTACCTGGAGCAACGACTGACTCAATTGAAACCCATGCCGCCGCTTTAGAATATATCGATCGTGCCCTCGTCCCCCTCTGGCAAACCTTGCGCGATCGCGCCCCCACCTTCGGTATTCTCTGCTCTGACCACGGCACAACCTATGGCGAGGACGGTTATACCGGACACCGTATTGCTCACCCGATCGTCTGGACAGTTCCCTACGCGGAAGTTCTTATCGATCACTTCGATCAATAAACACACTCCTATTCGCCTAATTTCGGGAATCCTGAAGCGAGACCAACCTCTAAACAAATGCCTTCTATGCTAACGACTCAACTGCCTCTGCTCACCCAATCGCCCTACCAGGCTTACGTTTACTCCTACCCTCACAAAACTGCTTACCGTCCTTTTCCCGATCGCTCACTGAACGAAATCTGGTCAGCCGAAAAACGCGATGCTCTATTTCTCTACATTCACATTCCTTTTTGTGAGATGCGCTGTGGGTTCTGCAATCTGTTTACCACAGTCAACCACAGCGATGAGTTTGTGAACCGATATGTCACCGCCGTCCAGAGGCAGGCAAAGTGTGTAAAAGCTGCCCTGGGAGATGCCCAATTCGCCCGATTTGCGCTCGGAGGTGGCACACCAACTCAACTGCCGATTGCCGCACTGGAAACGATTCTGAACGTGGCAGAGGATGAAATGGGCGCATCGCTGAAAGAAATTCCGGTATCGGTGGAAGTCTCGCCCGAAACGGCGACCACAGAGAAGTTGCAGCTTCTACGCGATCGAGGAGCAGACCGGATCAGTATTGGCGTTCAGAGCTTTATCGATTCAGAAGTGCTGGCAACCCAGCGTCGTCAAACCTCTGCTCAAGTACAGGCGGCTTTAACGCGAATCCGCGAAACAGGATTTCCAACGCTGAACCTGGATTTAATCTATGGGCTTCCTGGACAAACCGTAGATACCTGGCTGCACTCCATTCGTACGGCGCTCCAGTTCCATCCCGAAGAAATTTACTTCTATCCCCTGTATGTGCGTCCTCTGACCGGCTTGGGATTGTCCGATCGCCAGTGGGACGATATTCGCCTTGCCTGCTACCGTGCCGGACGGGATTTGCTGCGATCGGAGGGCTATACTCAGGTTTCAATGCGAATGTTTCGCCGCCATCAATCGCCTCACTCCTCTAGCCCGGTTTACTGCTGTCAGGCCGATGGCATGATCGGTTTAGGCTGTGGAGCAAGATCATACACGCGATCGCTGCACTACTCGAATGATTATGCCGTGAATGCCAAAGAGATTCGCAGCATTATTGAACAGTACATCACCAGCGACGATACTGTATTCGATCGCGCTAACTATGGTTTTGACCTGAATCGAGAAGAGCAACAGCGACGATTTATTCTGCTCTCTCTGCTTTCTGAAGAAGGGCTAGATGGTTTGGCCTATCGCGATCGCTTCAGCAGCCATCCTTTCACCGATTTCCCCGCACTTCAAGAACTCATTGATTGGAATCTGGCCCATCAAGAAGCCGATTTATTAGCGCTGACCGACTTGGGGGTTGAGCGGTCGGATGCGATCGGACCCTGGCTGTTTTCAGAAGATGTGCGGCGATCGATGCAGGCATACGAATTGAAATAAAAACAACGAATCAGGAGCTAATATGCCAGATCAAAAACATCAGCCGCAGGACAGTGATGCAATTCTGGGAGGACAATCCCCTGCACCTCAGAAAAGCACAATTTTAGGCGGAATTGAAGGAGTTAAGCGGCGCTTGTTGCACCAATCGATCGCTGAACGAGTTGCTGCTTTACAGGAGGCACTGAACTATCCGCCAACAGGTTTATTCCTGGTCATTCAGGCACTTAAGGATGAAACTCAGCAGGTTAGACGGGCAGCCTATCAATTGCTACGGGACCGAACAGAACCAGAAGTACAGCAAGCACTAAAAGATTACAATCCCTGGAATTTAATCGAACGGATTATCGAACCCTTAAGTGATGGGTATCTCTATTATCCTTTTAATCAATTTGCGAATCGGAGTGTGGCCAGCTTCGATCGTCAAGTTGGCATTTCTGATCCAACAGACATAGCCTATGCCGTCTACGACAATGACTTTAAGAAATTTCTGCAAGATCCAAGAGCCGGTGAAGTCGAAGCACTCATTTTCAGTGACCGTAGCAGGTATATTGACGATGGAGGCTACAGGGGCAGCAGACGGGAACTGAAAGAGGCTAGCCGACTCAGAAGCCTTAAAGCACTGTTTATCGGACCCTACGACTGGGACTTGCAAATCTCCTTTACACACCTCTGCGATATTAGTGATGTGCTCAGGGCTTATCCAAACCTGGAAATGCTCTGTCTGCGTGGAGGGGATGATGATCGAAATCCTGATGCCCCATGGGAAGAGTTTACAACTGTACAGCACGACCACCTGAAAACCCTGATTGTGGAGACGGGCGGACTCAGTGCTGAAAAAATTGCTCAAATTCTCACGCTCAAGCTACCTGCATTGGAACACTTAGAGCTGTGGCTGGGCTGTCTGGACTATGGCGGAAGATCATCGATTGACGACCTGATGCCCATTCTCTCAGGCGAGGCATTTCCAAATTTAGTCTATCTGGGGTTACGTAACAGTGAATACGCTGATGAAGTTGCTGTGGCTATCACCCAATCCAAAATTATGGAGACGATCAAAGTTTTAGATTTATCGATGGGAGTCTTATCAGACGAAGGCGCAGAAGCATTACTCAATTGTCCATTGCATCAGCTTCAAATTCTCAATGTTTCTGAGAGCTACCTGTCTGGCAGCATGATTGACAGACTTCAAACGCTAGGCATTCAGGTTTTTGCTCAAAATCAGAAAGGTGATGAGTATGAAGATCGCTACTGCTCCGTTGCCGAATAGTGTTTCCCCTTGCCTTCATTCACTCAATCCTATGCACCTGACGATTCTCTATCGCGGCTCGCTTGTTAGCTGTAACTACGGCTGTGAATACTGCCCCTTTGCTAAGCGCCAGCAGAGCGCCGCAGAATTAGCAGTCGATCGCCAATCACTCGATCGCTTTGCTTAGTGGATTGCCGATCGCCCAGAACACGAATTCTCGATTTTGTTCACACCGTGGGGTGAGGCGTTGATTCACTCCTGGTATCAGCAAACGCTGGCGCGGTTGTCTCATCTGCCGAATGTGCGAAAAGTCACAATTCAGACAAATCTATCCTGTTCTTTAGATTGGATCGAGCAGGCCAATCCTGATTGCCTTGCGCTCTGGGCAACATTTCATCCGGAGTGGTCAACCCTCGATCGCTTTGTAGAAAAGTGCGAGATTTTGCTCGATCGCGGCATTCGGTTTAGCGTCGGAGTCGTTGGATTCCCTCAGTTTAGGGAAGCGATCGCCACTCTGCGCCAGCGACTTCCTCAAAACGTTTATCTCTGGATTAATGCTGTAAAAGCAGAACTGCCCCAGCTTGCCGCCGAAGATCGCGCATTCTTTCAGTCGCTTGATCCACTGTATGAACTGAATACGCAGCACTATTTTAGCCTGGGCAAATCTTGTCGCGCCGGAGCATCGGTAATTTCAGTGGATGGGGAAGGCAACATTCGCCGCTGTCATTTCATTAAAGAGGCGATCGGCAATCTTTACGATCCGGCATTTGAATCTGTTTTGTTTGAGCGACCCTGCACAAATGAAACTTGCCACTGTCACATTGGCTATGTGCATCTCGATGAACTGGAATTAGAGAAAGTTTTTGGTTCGGGCATCCTGGAGCGGGTTCCGATCGCCTATCAGTAATTCAATCACATCTCATCCTTAAACCCACTTGCCAACCACCAGGCGCACAGTGCCATCTTCCAGCGTTTCCTCAGCCTCAACGTTAAAGCCCTGCGTCTGGGCGAATGCCATCAGCGATTGGTAGGCATATTTTTGCAGGATAGGGTTGAGGAACTGCTGCTGATTCATGCCCACGCCCCAGAAATCTGCGACCAGTTCGTAGCTCTCGTCTCCGTCACCGCGCCGAAATCCTAAATCGTATCCGTTCGATCGCCGAATTACATACTCCGCTTCTGTTTTGTCTCCCCGATAGCCGCGAACCTCAGCATTGCACTCAATGGTATAGCCCAGCTCTTGCAGTACTTGATGTAGTATTTCACCATCTTTGATCTGAACTTTGATGCGGCTAAAGTGTGACATGAACGTCTCTCTCTCTTTTATTTTCTGCTTCCTCTTAGAACTGGTTTGAGAAGCCCCTTCTGGGGCTTCTCAAACGGCTTCTTACACCCATTTTGCAAGTACGATGCGAATGGTCCCATCCGCCAGGGTTTCCTCCTGCTCGACCGCAAATCCCTGAAGCGGCGCTTGAGCCATGAGCGCATGGTAAGCGTATCGTTGCATTACACCATTGAGCCACTGCTGCGAATATTTGTGGCGATCGTACTCGGAAATAATAGCGGTAAAGCCACCATTTTCCTGACGTTTAAAGCCGATGTCGTTGCTCGCTCTGCCGATGTATTGGCGACGGATAATGATTTCTGCTGTATCGGGTCGCAAGTCGCCCTGATATCCATAAAGAGGCTGTGCGGTTTCGTGAACTTCAATGTGCTGAAATCCTGTTTCAGTTAACGCTTTGACGAGCGCATCTACATCCTTAATTTCAGTTCTGATTTGGGTGAAATGAGACACTTAATCAACCTCCAGCGGTCCAATACCGTAATGATGGGTTAACTGACGTAGCTCTTCGACGAGTTGCATATCCTGGGACGCTGGACGCGCTCCTGTACTGGCAGCCCACTGCTTGAGGGCATCGATCTGATCGCGGGCGATCGCCGCCAGCGGCACCGTCTCTTCAATCGCTCGGACAATATCTTCAGTGCTAAAGTCCTGCCGATTACCTGGAGTACCGTGGCTAAACGCTCGCTGCATGCCATCGACGACGGTTTGCTCAATCTCAGCTCCGCTAAACTCTTTCGATTGACGCGCCAGCAAGTCGAGATCAAACTCGCGTAGACGACTGGGTCGTAATCGCTGAAGATGGACACGAAAGATCTCACGCCGCTCCTGTTCTGTGGGCAGGTTCAGGAAAAAGATTTCGTCAAACCGTCCTTTTCGCAGCAGTTCGGCGGGCAAGATTTGCACATTGTTGGCAGTGGCAACAATAAATACGGGACTGGTTTTCTCCTGCATCCAGGTAATTAAATTACCAAACACGCGTCGGCTTGTGCCCGAATCCCCGTCATACCCTGAACTGAGGCTACCAAAGGCTTTGTCGATCTCGTCCATCCACAGCACGCAAGGGGCGATCGCTTCCACAATTTGAATCATCTGACGCACGCGGCTTTCACTTTCGCCCACTAACCCACCAAATAGCCGTCCGGCATCTAGCCGTAGCAGGGGCAGTCGCCACTCGTGGGCGATCGTCTTAGCAGAGAGCGATTTGCCCGTGCCCTGAATCCCTGCCAGCAAAACACCTTTGGGGTTCGGAATGCCATAGCGTCGCGCTTCTTCGGTAAAGCTGTCCTGCCGCATCTGCACCCACTGCTTCAGATTATCGAGTCCTCCGACACTTTTAAGGGATTCGTGAGTGGTGACAAACTCCAGGATCCCTGTTTGCCGGATCGCCTGCCGCTTGGCTTCCAACACGCCATCGATATCCTGTTCTGTGACTTGCTGTTTCGCGGCGATCGCTTTTGCCAGCACCCGTTGAATTCTGGCTCGGCTCAACCCCTGACAAGCTTTAACCAATTGCTCACGTGATAGCGACGACAGCTTCAGCTTTTCTGGCACGACCAATTGAGAAATCAGATAATTGATTTCATCCGCATCAGGAAGCGGAAAATCAATGACGGTCATTTCTTCAATAAATTCAGGCGGCACATCCAGCGAATAGCTCGTCAGAATGAGAGTTTTACGACTGCGTTTTAGTTCACGAGCCAGATTTTTGATTTCGCGAATGACAGGTACATTGGGCAGGTGCAGTGGTGCTTTGAGAATAGGATGCAGGTCTCGCAGAACGTAGAGCGCCGGTTTCTCGCCCGAGGCTTTTGCAATGCGACCAAGTGCGGCGATCGCTGACCCCTTATCCGAACCATTGTCGCTCCAGCCGCGCACAATATCCCACAAGTAAAGCTCTCGTTGCGGAGTTGAAAGCGCCGAAGCTTGAAAAAGAACTGCCTCGATCGGTTCTTCTTCTGCACCCACAATATAAATCAGGGGGTATCGCGCTCGTAGCATTAAATCAAGCTGTTCAACAATACTCTGGTGACTGGTTGGGAGTGCAGATAAATTGTCATTCATACGGGAGCATAGAACAGAAAAGTATAATTGCCGAGCCAACTCTAGTGTTCCCCTTGCAGGTTGGGATTGAGCAACAAGGAATGTAAACTACTCTACCCTAGAGTGGACAATTCAGTTGATTCAGAATGCATTTGCCCAGGTAGAACGGCGGGACGGCATTACGCTTCATCAGGCGATCGCCCTCGATAATTATGTGCCATCTGAAGAGGTGGAAGCCGCACGCTTATAGGACAGGGAGAATCATTGGGGCGAGATCCCGCGGGAAACTCTCAAAAACTTTGAATCGGCTCTGTCATTTATGGGTGAATCGGGAACTCGCTATTATCTTCCTGCCTTTATGATTGCTGCCCTGGAAGGACATATTGACCCTTGTATTCCATTTTTTAAGATTACTCGGATGGCGGGTAGTTTGCGCGCGCGCGCTCCTGATCGCGTCATTGCTACCTACGGTTTTGATCAGAGCCAAAGTGGGGCGATCGCCGCTTTTCTCAGGTTTGTTGTGGGAGAACAGAGTGAACGGGCTGAGGGGCAGGCAGAATTGCAACGGGTCTGGGCCTGGGAAGATTATGTGAACAATTGGAATGCGTAAAAAATTATGAGAACAACAATCTTTACTGCATTTTTCCTTATATTCATGATTCCTCCGGCATTAGCAAATGCAGAGGAAAGCTGCCCTATTTCCCAAAGTATTTATCGGGATGGAAACGGACAGGGTTTTGAGCTGGTTTTTGGCCCACCACCTGTCGGAAGTATTGTTGATGCAACGGCTGTCATTAACCATCCCCTACAAAGCCACTTGTATGAATTTACTGTCGATCAAGTGAGTGGTTATGGCTCCATCTGGATGGCGGAACAAGTCCCAACGCTTCCCAATGGGGATCAAAGATTTTGGTTGGCATTTTTTGATCAGAATTTGCGATCGGCTACTCCTCCTTTCTTTGGAGAGGAAACAGAGGCACCGAAATATGCCGTGATCTCTGAGCTGGGTAGCCATGACTACTATGCAAGAAGAGGAACGGTAGGGCAGACAGAAGTGCCCTTATTACAAGACGTTATATGGATTCACGAGCGATGCCAGTAGATTCTAAATTGAAAGCTGTGGGTTTATTTAATGACGAAAAGCTATAACCAAATACTTCGGCGCGTTGGCATTGTTTGGATTGTCTTCGGTCTGGTAGACATTATTTATTTCATTGGGCATACTACAAATGGCTATATTGCAAGCCATATCAGTGTTTCTCCGGCTTGGGGAACCATTGCAGTTGCCCTTGGCGTGTTGCTGATTCGAGGGAATTTGAGAGTCGCGAATTGGATGGGGGGAATTGCTATCTTTTTCGCCCTGTGGCTGTGCGGTTCTTTTCTGGTTGCTGTGTTATTTAGACCACTGGGTCTATGGATGGTAGAACTGCGGCAAGCACCCACCAACTTTGTGGCTCGTTGCTTGTTTAACATCGCTACCCTTGCCGTCCTGGGCTGGACTCATCAGCAACTACGCAGCCGAACAGTTCTGGAGGCTTGTGCTGCGAAAGGGCTGGAAACAAAATTACAGAAAATTGGATTTGCAGTGGTATTCGGCCTCATCAGCGTTGTCGCACTCCTTACCCACTCAATGCTAAATGGAAGTGACGCGGCAGAAGCGGAGGGCTTGCGCGTGTTCAGCTTGGCGATCGCTACACCTACCATGTAAGTGGTATCCGCCGGTCTGCCAATCAGGTGTCTGCCACTGTTACGGCATACTCAGAAGATGAAATTTGCTACGTTGAAGTGAAGTGGGATAAACGGTAATGAATAAAAGGTAATAGTTCGATGAAACTCAGTAAGCTTTCTATCCTATGGAATGCCCTTATTCTTTTAGTCTTGGGAAGCCTGGCTTTCCTTAATGTCGTTCTTTTTAACCAGGCTAAAAAATATTATCTTGAGGTGAACCAAACCCGGTTGGATCCATTGGGGCTAAATTATTACCCTGTAGATTTTGAAGGTACAGCCGATCAACCAGAACCTCGTGTAGTGTTCCTTGGGGACTCCAGAGCTGAAAATTGGCCGCCTCCCGATATAAACGGTTATGAATTCGTCAATCGTGGAATTTCTTCTCAAACTTCGACTCAGGTTGTTCAGCGTTTTTCTCCCCATGTGCGTTCCTTAAACCCTGACATCGTTATTATCCAGGTTGGTGTCAACGATTTAAAGACGGTTACTTTATTCCCTAAAAGCCGGGAATCCATTGTTCACAACACGAAGGCAAATATTGAACGTATCGTCAATGAATCCCACAGCTTGGGGGCAGCCGTGATCGTAACAACAATCTTTCCCGTAGGTGAGGTGCCTTTACAACGCAGACCTTTTTGGTCTGATGACATCAGCCAAGCTATTGACGACGTTAACGCTTATATCAAGACCTTGGCGGATGAGCAAACCGTGGTGTTCGATACCTTCCCTCTTCTTGCAGATGGCCGAGGTGTTTTGAGGGCTGAGTACCGTAGCGATGAACTGCATTTGAACGCGCAGGGGTATGCCGTGCTTAACGCAGAACTGTCGAAGCTTATCAACTTACGATCCTTTCAAAAATAAGTTGCGTAACCTTAGGTTCTAAAACGCTAAAGTTACACAACTTATGTTTGTAAGAGTACTGAAGCCAATAGAAAACAACTCAAGGTTAGACCGTTAGATTCTAAACCAAAGTTCAACCGATGAAACTTGTTCCCTACGAAACATTCACCCTGCAAACATCGGACTCCATCTTTCAGGTTCGGGAAAAATTGTCTGCATTTATTGAACCTCCAAAACCCCTCCGTTGGTCCCACAGTTGCAGTAACGTTCCCTATGCAGGAAGGCTTGATGAAACGGGCTTTGAGATTCGTCGCATCATTTACTACCGCAATTCATTCTTGCCCATTATCCGCGGGCAGTTTGAGGCAACAGCACAGGGAACGACCATCCACATCAGGATGGGAATGCATCCCCTGGTTATTGCCTTTCTAATATTTTGGGGGAGTATATGGTATAGCATTCTGACACTCATGTTTGTTTCAGGTGCTATTCTGCCGGATGTGGCGATCGCATGTTTTGTCATTCCTACCATTATCCTGGCTGTGTTTTGGGGAGCATTCTGGTATGAGGCAAAGCGTAGTCGCCAAGATCTGGTTAAACTTCCTGGTTCTAAATAAGTTTGTGTTTTGTGACAGAATGCCTCCTCGACCGAGAGAACTCCTATGCTGAAGGTAAGCACTGTGGAGGATACCCTCTATGACAGAGCAGAAGAAACG
>NZ_JAMPLB010000075.1:0-30321 GCF_039962325.1 Leptolyngbya sp. PL-A3 | reverse complement strand
GGGAGGTGATTGAAGGAGTGAAATTCAAGGATGGGATCCGAGTAGACCCAAAAACCGACATCAGCAAGAACGCCGCTTAATCTTTCTTCGTACACCAGATTTGACGATAACTCATCAATCGATCGACAGACGCAAGTTATGAAGTGATGTTAGATGCGTTATTGGTAGCGATTGAACATATTCAACATTTTTCAAAAATTAAGGAGCCATGATCGTCAGAGGGATGGCGGCTAGAAAGATGTAGAGCATGGATATTACATAGGGCAGTTTTCATCCTCTCTATGTAACATTAACAATACTCTGGACAGTTTTTCTGAAACCGTTGATTTTGCGTGCGCGAAGCGCACGCAAAATCAACGGTTTCAGAAAAACTGTCCGAACTAATGGTTAACATCCATGCGTAAGCTCTGTGAATTGATAGTGTTTGAAGGGAGCCTCTAAAAACACGATGTAATACCGGGGCGATCGCTAAAGGCGGATGGAATTGGATTCAGGGTAACACCACCGATGTTTCTCTGGGAAAGAGAACTAATATCGCCAACTTCAA
Organism: Leptolyngbya sp. PL-A3; assembly: GCF_039962325.1. Lineage (NCBI taxonomy): Bacteria > Bacillati > Cyanobacteriota > Cyanophyceae > Leptolyngbyales > Leptolyngbyaceae > Leptolyngbya > Leptolyngbya sp. PL-A3. The sequence continues at coordinate 29,774 of NZ_JAMPLB010000075.1, read as the reverse complement.
AGAAAGCGGGTACGGTACTGACGTTGTTTAAGCGAATACCCGATTCGGTGGTATTACTGGTCAGAACGACGCAGACATCATTGTTGCTCGTAGTCGCTGTTACTTCGACATCCGGGTTGCTGTTATTGCCATTGACGGTATTACCCTGAATATCAGCAACCAACGTGGCAGAGTTGTTCGCTGTGAGCCGGATTCCCTGTCCCTGGTTGTTATTGATTATGTTGTTGCTAATGCCAGATGATTCATTTTGTGCATCAGTCACATATTCTTGGAATGAAAAGTTACTAGCAATGCTACGAATTCCATCACCACCATTATTTGTAATGGTGTTGCGGTCAGCGGCAAATTCTTGAGCCGCAACTTCGTTCGATTCAATTAAAACACCATTACCGCCATTATTTTCAATACGCGTGCGACGTAGGAAGAATTCCTGAGCAGCCGTGGTTGAACCATTCAGAATGCCGGATTGTACATGAATTCCATCACCTCCATTATTGCTGACAACACTATCCTCAAGGGTGGTTTCCTGGGAGCCTGAGTTGGTTGAACGAGTAAAAATACCTTCTGCACCACTTCCTTGAATTGTGCTGTCTCGTAACGTAACTTGCTGATTTCCTAACTGATCAGCGGTGAGCAGAATACCTTGTTCACGGCTATCGCGAACAGTAACTGCATCAATGCTCACAACCTGCTCAGAGTTAGTCTGCTGAGATAAGTTTCCACTCGCTGCAATTTCGAGTGCGACGCGGCTACCACTAATTTGCTGACGTTGAATGGAAATATCAACGGCGTTATCCAGGCTGTTACGAATGAGTATGCCCTGTCCAGAATCAGCTCCTCCCCTAGCAGTGGTAATGGTGTTGTCAAACAACACAACACTGCCTGATACATCATTGAGAAAGATGCCACGATTACCGGAATTCGTGATCGTATTGTCACGAATTTCGATATCTTCTACCTGGTTAGCGATAACAGCATTACCAACGGCATTTTGTAGGCGGAAACCTGAGAAAACGGTGCGACCTCCCATCGTTACCAGATTGGTTGTCCCAGTATCTTGAATGATTGGGAAACGCTCATCCCCTGAGAAGGGCAAGGTCACTAAAATCCCCTCTTGATAGTTTGTTGTAGGGGAAAAGGGTAAACGAGCAGAGCTTTGAGGAAAGCCGGGAAAGGGAAGCCCTGCAATCGGTTGAACGGGTGCCTGAGAGAGTACCCGGACCCGGTCGGGAATTGTAAAGGCTGGAATGACGGAGTTGTCGCCTGCATCCACATAAACAATGGTATTACCATCAGAAACGGCAGCATTCAATGCCTGCTGCACCGTACCAAAGGGGCGCTCAACGGTACCATCTCCCCCCTGGCTCCCCAGGGTGACGTGAATAAAGCGGTAGGGTTGTTCTTCCTCGGGGTTTAGTAGAGGTTCAGTGGTGTCTTGAACCGTGGTTTCAGTATCAACTTGAGTATCAACGAGAATCGTCGGAGTGCGCCCAAGGGGTTCTCCCAGGCGTGCCACGACAGCGGTATCATCGGTGAGCGGTCCGCGGGGGCGAGAACGGGGAAAGAGGAACCGGACAGAAGCTTGCAGGTTCGTACCAAACAGATCATCGTCCTGCAACCCAAGGCCTAACGTTAAATTTTGGGTGGGCCGAGCTTCTAATCGTAGCCGCCATCCCAACGTGCCATCGGTGCCATCGGCATCATAGTAATACAGCCCTCCAAAGGCTCTCAGGTCGCCTGTATTCCAATTGGCGATTCTAACACCCGCCTCGGCATCTAAACCCAGTAAGGCTGCTTCATGGATCTGGGTCAGCTGTTGCTCTTGGCGGCTAGAGAGCAACAATTGATTGGCCTGGAACTGCGTAGACGTCACTAATCCTGTATCCGATCGCGATTCGGCAATCAAGTTACGAGAATCGCCAATCGGGATGTAGGCATTGACCCGAAAGTCCCACCGTTCTCCCAAACTTTCCAATCCCAGCCCCAGTTGGGTAAAGCTGCTTTCGTCTGTTTCGCGTAGATCCAGTCCCAGGTACCCACCGTAAATACGATCGCCACTCGCACTGTAAAAGCGATGCCCCAGCAACAGGCTACCGCCGAAATTGGCATCGTTATCGAGCAAAAAACGGGGTGCCAGAAACGTAATGTTGCGGCCCGGATTCTGTCCCAGGGGAATAAACCCGTTCAGCCCGGTTACCCCGTCAAATCCTCCCCCTGATGTGTTGTGTTCCACACTTCCCCAAGCGGGAATGACCAAATCTGCAGCAGATGTGCCGGAGGTAGGTTCCGGCTCAGTGGTCTGAGCGATCGCCCTAACAGACAAAGACGTAGCTAGCAAAAGGCTAGTACTCAGGATCAGGGGAACTTGCTTGAGATTGGCTGAGATAGAAAGGAGAGGAAATAGCTTCATGAGAGGTCCTTTACACATCAGAAGGCATGGGGCTGTTTGATTGCGATTGATGTTGGTCGAGAAAGAGGCTGGAAACCTGATTAACAGGGCGATTCCTACCGCTATGTCGCGTTTAAGGCAAACGCCTCGAGGGTCGCAGGGGTAAATATCACTTACCCCTACAGCTTTCCTGGATATTGGGGCTACAGGATAAAATGCCCCTGCTTGAGAGTACTGGCTTGTACATCTTCGAGGGTGGCAGCAAGTTGGAATCCTGCACCTGCTTGTACCTTTAAGAGCACATCGTCGCCTTGTTGTACCAGCCGCAAATCGCGCATTGAGCTAATGCCCTGGATGTGGCTCAAATCGATGCGATCTTTAAGAATTTCGAAGTCGCTAATGACATCTTGGAAATCGTTGCGGCTGAGGTAGGTAAAGCGATCGCGTCCCTGTCCACCCGTCAGCGTATCTCTGCCAGCACCACCCACCATCAGGTCATTGCCTCGGCCACCATAGAGGCGATCGCGACCCGCATCACCGTAGAGGCGATCGCTACCGTCCCCGCCATTCAGAACGTCATTGCCTTGCTTGCCGTAAAGGCGATCGTGACCATCGCCACCCATTAACAGGTCATTCCCGGCACCACCTATCAGTAAGTCATCACCACTGCCGCCTGTAACGCGGTCATTCCCCATGCCACCCTCGACCTCATCATCACCGCTGCCTCCGTTGATGATGTCATTGCCGTCCCCTCCCCAGATGCGATCCCGGCTACTGCCACCATTGATAATGTCGTTACCACCCAAGCCCCGCAGCATGTCTGGGTCGCTATAGCCATTCAGGATGTTATCGCCATCGGTACCGGTAATATCATCCGGCTCTGGAGAGCGTGTGCGAGTCTGAACAAGCACACTAATCGTTGCGGTTTCCGTATTACCTGCTGTAGACCTGACGGTGTAAGTAAAGCTATCGGTGCCCTCAAAGCCAGCCTGAGGGGAGTAGGTAACACGGCCATCGGCAGCCAAGACAACGGTACCTCGGTTCCCCTGGGTCACCCCAATCAGCTGTGCTCCAGGCCGGAAGGTATCATTAGCCAGCACATTGATGGTGCCAGGGGTGACGACTGTGGTAGTCAGGCGATCGCTGATGGCATCGGCGATCGCACGAACTGTAATTGTTGCCGTTGCCGTATCCGTCCTCCCATTGGCGTCGGTAATGGTGTAGGTAAATGAGTCGGCACCATGATAGTCAGCATTCGGTGTATAGGTGAAGGTGCCATTTGCATTGAAGCTGAGTCTGCCACGTCTGACCGGGGTTGTAATGGTATAGGTGGCTGGGGTAGTTCCCTCGTCGGTGTCCCTGACACTACCCGTAATGGGGGTATCTTCATTGGTGGTGAAGTTATCGGCGATCGCATCCGGAACTGGCTGAACCACAAGATTGGCTGTTGCTGTGCTTGTTCCACCCTGTCCATCTGAGATGGTGTAGGTAAACGAAGCAGGACCAAAGTAGTTGGGAGCTGGCCTAAAGACGATATTTCCCTCTACCACTGCCACCGTGCCATTGATGGCTTCCTGGACACTGACAATAGTCAGTGCATTGTTCTCAGGATCAACGTCATTCTTTAATAACTCGGTCGGAGACAGAGACAAAACCGTATCTTCAGTGAAGCTAAAGCTGTCATTTACAGCATTCGGGCTGTCATTAACCGAGTTCACGTTAAATGTCACAGTTGCCGTATCCGTTCCACCCTGCCCATCTGAAACAGTGTAGGTGAAGGAGGCAGGGCCAAAGTAGTTGGCTGTGGGTGTGAAGACGGCATTGCCATCAACGATAGCCACCGTTCCGCTCACAGCTCCTTGCACAGCGGTAACACTCAGGGAATTGCCATCAACATCAGCGTCATTAGCAAGCAGTTGAGTGAGTGGAATGGTTAGTGCTGTATCTTCGGGTATGGCAGTGACACTATCATCGACAGCATCAGGATTGTCATTAACTTGAGTGACAGTGAGGTTAACATCTGTCGTACTGGTCCCCCCTTGACCATCAGAGATGGTGTAAGTGAAGGAAGCAGGGCCAAAGTAGTTGGGGGGCGGAGTAAAAACGACGTTCCCATTCACAAGCTCTACGGTCCCATTGACAGCTCCCTGAACACTGGTGATGGTGAGAGGATTGTTATCAGGGTCTGTGTCGTTAGCCAGTAATTGATTTGGGTTCAGTGTCAGAGCTGTGTCTTCATCAAAGCTAAAGCTATCGTTGGCAGCACTGGGAATGTCATTCACCGAGTTAACGGTAAGGTTAACAGTTGCCGTGCTGTTTCCTCCTTGACTATCGGAAATGGTGTAGGTAAAGGAAGCAGGGCCAAAGTAATTGGTATTGGGAGTGAAAACAACATTCCCACCGGAAAGTGCAACGGTTCCGTTTACAGCTCCCTGAACACTGGTGATGCTGAGAGTTCCATTGTCTAAGTCTGAGTCATTGCTCAGCAATTGGGTCGGATTTAGTGTCAGAACGGTGTCTTCATCAAAGCTAAAGCTATCGTTGGCAGCAGTAAGAATGTCATTCACCGAGTTGACGGTGAGGTTAACAGTTGCGGTGCTGCTTCCTCCTTGGCCATCTGAGATGGTGTAAGTGAAGGAAGCAGGACCAAAGTAGTTGGTCGTCGGAGTGAAGACCAAGTTCCCACCGGAAAGTGCAACGGTTCCATTTACAGCTCCCTGAACACTGGTGATGCTGAGGGTGTTGTTTTCATGGTCTGTGTCATTGCTCAGCAACTGAGTCGGGTTCAGTGTTAGAACGGTGTCTTCATCGAAGCTAAAGCTATCACTGACGGCAGTGGGACTGTCGTTCACCGAGTTAACGGTGAGGCCAACGGTTGCCGTGCTGCTTCCTCCTTGACCATCTGAGATGGTGTAGGTGAAGGAGGCAGGGCCAAAGTAGTTGGTCGTGGGAGTGAAAATGACATTCCCATTCAAAAGCTCTACGGTTCCGTTTACAGCTCCCTGAACACTGGTGATGCTGAGAGCCTCGTTATCCAAATCTGAGTCATTGTCTAATAACTGGGTGGGGTTCAGTGTTAGAACCGCGTCCTCATTGAAGCTAAAGCTATCATTGACGGCAGTGGGAATGTCGTTCACCGAGTTAACGGTGAGGTTAACAGTTGCGGTGCTGCTTCCTCCTTGACCATCTGAGATGGTGTAGGTGAAGGAAGCAGGGCCAAAGTAGTTGGTCGTGGGAGTGAAAACGACATTACCACCTGAAAGCTCTACAGTCCCATTTACAGCTCCCTGAACACTGGTGATGCTGAGAGTCCCATTGTCTAGGTCTGAGTCATTGCTCAGCAACTGAGTCGGGTTCAGTGTCAGAGCTGTGTCTTCATCGAAGTTAAAGCTATCGTTGACGGCAGTGGGACTGTCGTTCACCGAGTTGACAGTGAGGTTAACAGTTGCGGTGCTGTTTCCCCCCTGACCATCACTGATGGCGTAGGTGAAGGAGGCAGGACCAAAGTAGTTGGTCGTGGGAGTGAAAATGACATTCCCATTCAAAAGCTCTACGGTTCCGTTTACAGCTCCCTGAACACTGGTGATGCTGAGAGTCCCGTTATCCAAATCTGAGTCATTGTCTAATAACTGGGTGGGGTTCAGTGTTAGAACCGCGTCCTCATTGAAGCTAAAGCTATCGTTGATGGCAGTGGGACTGTCGTTCACCGAGTTGACAGTGAGGTTAACGGTTGCGGTGCTGGTCCCCCCCTGACCATCTGAGATGGTGTAGGTGAAGGAGGCAGGGCCAAAATAGTTGCTGGTCGGAGTGAAGACAACATTGCCACCCGAAAGCTCTACGGTTCCGTTTACGGCTCCCTGAACATTGGTGATGCTGAGAGGATTGTTATCAGGGTCTGTGTCGTTCGTTAGTAACTGAGTCGGATTCAGTGTCAGGGCAGTGTCTTCGTCGAAGCTAAAGTTATTGTTGACAGCAGTGGGATTGTCGTTTACCGCGTTAACGGTGAGGTTCACAGTTGCGGTGCTGCTTCCTCCTTGTCCATCCGAGATGGTGTAAGTAAAGGAGGCAGGGCCAAAGTAGTCGGTAGTAGGAGTGAAGACAATACTGCCGTTCAAAAACTCTACAGTTCCGTTTACAGCTCCCTGAACACTTGTGATGGTGAGAGGATTGTTATCAGGGTTTGTGTCGTTAGCCAGTAACGGATTCGGAACCAACGTCAGAGCCGTATCTTCGTTGAAGCTAAAGCTATCATTGACAGCAGTGGGACTGTCGTTCACCGGGTTAACGATGAGGTTAACAGTTGCGGTGCTGCTTCCTCCTTGTCCATCACTGATGGTGTAGGTGAAGAAGGCAGGGCCAAAGTAGTTGGGGGTTGGTGTGAAAACGACATTGCCACCGGAAAGTTCTACGGTTCCGTTTACAGCTCCCTGAACACTGGTGATGGTGAGAGGATTGTTATCAGGGTCTGTGTCGTTAGTCAGTAATTGATTCGGAACCAACGTCAGAGCTGTGTCTTCATCGAAGCTAAAGCTATCGTTGGCAGCACTGGGACTGTCGTTCACCGAGTTGACGGTGAGGTTAACGGTTGCGGTGCTGCTTCCTCCTTGGCCATCTAGATGGTGTAAGTGAAGGAAGCAGGGCCAAAGTAGTTGGGGGTTGGTGTGAAAACGGCATTGCCACTAGAAAATTCTACGGTTCCGTTTACGGCTCCCTGAACACTGGTAATGCTGAGAGTCCCATTTTCAAGATCTGAGTCATTGCTCAGCAACTGATTCGGGTTCAGTGTTAGAACGGTGTCTTCATCGAAGCTAAAGCTATCACTAACAGCACTGGGATTGTCGTTTACCGAGTTAACGGTGAGGTTAACAGTTGCGGTGCTGCTTCCTCCTTGACCATCGCTGATGGTATAGGTAAAGGAAGCAGGGCCAAAGTAGTTAGTAGTGGGAGTGAAAACGACATTGCCGTTCAAGAGCTCTACAGTTCCGTTTACAGCTTCCTGAACACCGGTGATGCTAAGAGGATTGTTATCCAGATCTGAATCGTTGCTCAGCAACTGATTCGGGTTCAGTATTAGAACTGCGTCCTCATCGAAGCTAAAGCTATCGTTAACGGCAGTGGGAATGTCATTCACCGAGTTAACGGTGAGGTTAACAGTTGCGGTGCTAGTTCCTCCTTGTCCATCGGAGATGGTGTAGGTGAAGGAGGCGGGACCAAAGTAGTTGCTAGTCGGAGTGAAACCGACATTGCCGTTCAAAAACTCTACGGTTCCGTTTACGGCTCCCTGAACACTGGTAATGCTGAGAGTCCCATTTTCAAGATCTGAGTCATTGTCTAACAACTGGATGGGGTTCAGTGTCAGAGCTGTGTCTTCATCGAAGCTAAAGCTATCGTTGACAGCACTGGGATTGTCGTTCACCGAGTTAACGGTGAGGTTAACAGTTGCGGTGCTGCTTCCTCCTTGTCCATCGGAGATAGTGTAAGTGAAGGAAGCAGGGCCAAAGTAGTTGCTAGTGGGAGTGAAGACAATATTGCCGTTCAAGAGCTCTACAGTCCCGTTTACAGCTCCCTGAACACTGGTGATACTAGGCGTCCCGTTATCCGGATCTGAGTCATTGCTCAGCAACTGAGCTGAGTTCAGTGTCAGAGCTGTGTCTTCGTCGAAGCTAAAGCTATCGTTGACAGCACTGGGATTGTCGTTCACCGAGTTAACGGTGAGGTTAACAGTTGCGGTGCTGCTTCCTCCTTGTCCATCGGAGATGGTGTAGGTAAAGGAGGCGGGACCAAAGTAGTTGCTAGTGGGAGTGAAGACAATATTGCCGTTCAAGAGCTCTACAGCCCCGTTTACAGCTCCCTGAACACTGGTGATACTAGGCGTCCCGTTATCCGGATCTGAGTCATTGCTCAGCAACTGAGCTGAGTTCAGTGTCAGAGCTGTGTCTTCGTCGAAGCTAAAGCTATCGTTGACAGCACTGGGATTGTCGTTCACCGAGTTAACGGTGAGGTTAACAGTTGCGGTGCTGCTTCCTCCTTGTCCATCGGAGATAGTGTAAGTGAAGGAAGCAGGGCCAAAATAGTTGGTCGTGGGAGTAAAAACGACATTGCCGCCCGAAAGCTCTACAGTCCCGTTTACGGCTCCCTGAACACTGGTGATACTGAGAGTCCCATTATCCACATCTGAGTCATTGCTTAGCAACTGAGTGGGGTTCAGTGTTAGAACTGCGTCCTCATCGAAGCTAAAGCTATCGTTAACGGCACTGGGATTGTCATTCACCGAGTTAACAGTGAGGTTAACAGTTGCAGTACTACTTCCTCCTTGTCCATCTGAGATGGTGTAGGTGAAGGAGGCAGGGCCAAAATAGTTGGAGATTGGGGTGAAAACAACATTGCCATCGGTAAGCTGTACAGTTCCGTTTACGGCTCCTTGAACACTGGTGATGCTGAGAGAATTGTTATCAGGGTTTGTGTCGTTAGCCAATAACTGATTTGGGTTTAGTGTCAGAACCGCGTCTTCGTTGAAACTCAAGCTATCGCTGACGGCAGTGGGACTATCACTCACCGAGTTGACGGTGAGGTTAACGGTTGCGGTGCTGCTCCCTCCTTGCCCGTCTGAGATGGTGTAGGTGAAGGAAGCAGGGCCAAAGTAGTTGGGGGTTGGTGTGAAGACAACGTTTCCACCAGAAAGTGTTACGGTTCCGTTAACAGCTCCCTGAACACTGGTGATGCTGAGGGCCCCGTTCTCCAGATCTGAGTCATTGCTAAGTAACTGAGTTGGGTTCAGTGTCAGAGCTGTGTCTTCATCGAAGCTAAAGCTATCACTGACGGCAGTGGGGTTGTCATTCACTGAGTTGACGGTGAGGTTAACCGTTGCCGTGCTGGTTCCTCCTTGTCCATCCGAGATGGTGTAGGTGAAGGAAGCGGGGCCAAAGTAGTTTGCGGTTGGTGTGAATACAACATTGCCGCCAGAAAGTGCTATGGTTCCATTGACGGCTCCTTGAACACTGGTAATGCTGAGAGCATTGTTATCAGGGTCTGAGTCATTGCTTAGTAACTGACTCGGAGTCAGTGTCAGAGCCGTATCTTCGTTGAAGCTAAAGCTATCACTGACGGCATTGGGATTGTTATTCACTGAGTTGCCAGTGAGGTTAACCGTTGCCGTGCTGGTTCCTCCTTGACCATCCAAGATGGTGTAGGTAAAGGAGGCTGGGCCAAAGTAGTTGGGGGTTGGTGTGAAGACAACATTGCCCCCGGAAAGTGCTACGGTTCCGTTAACAGCTCCCTGAACACTGGTGATGCTAAGAGGATTGTTATCAGGGTCTGTGTCATTAGTCAGTAACTGATTCGGGACCAGCGTCAGAGTCGTATCTTTGGTGAAGCTAAAGCTATCATTGACGGCAGTGGGAATGTCATTCACCGAGTTGACGGTGAGGTTAACAGTTGCGGTGCTGCTTCCTCCTTGGCCATCGCTGATGGTGTAAGTGAAGGAAGCAGGACCAAAGTAGTTGGTCGTGGGAGTGAAAACGACATTGCCACCGGAAAGCTCTACGGTTCCGTTTACAGCTCCCTGAACACTGGTGATGCTGAGAGTGTTGTTTTCGACGTCTGTGTCATTGGCTAGCAACTGAATCGGGTTCAGTGTCAGAACCGCGTCTTCGTTGAAGCTAAAGCTATCATTGACGGCAGTGGGATTGTCATTCACCGAGTTGACGGTGAGGTTAACCGTTGCCGTGCTGGTTCCTCCTTGTCCATCCGAGATGGTGTAGGTGAAGGAAGCGGGGCCAAAGTAGTTTGCAGTTGGTGTGAAGACAACATTGCCCCCGGAAAGTGCTACGGTTCCATTGACGGCTCCTTGAACACTGGTAATGTTGAGAGTATTGTTTTCGACGTCTGTGTCATTGGCTAGTAACTGAGTCGGGTTCAGCGTCAGAACGGCGTCTTCGTTGAAGCTAAAACTATCGTTAGCGGCAGTGGGATTGTCATTCACCGAGTTGACGGTGAGATTAACCGTTGCGGTGCTGGTTCCCCCCTGGCCATCACTGACGGTGTAGGTGAAAGAAGCGGGGCCAAAGTAATTAGCAGTTGGCGTGAAGACAACATTTCCACCAGAAATTATTACCGTTCCATTGACGGCTGCCTGAACGCCAGTGATGCTAAGGGTGTTGTTTTCGGGGTCTGTATCATTAGCTAACAACTGAGTGGGATTTAGTGTCAGAACCGTATCTTCGTTGAAGCTAAAGCTATCACTGACAGCAGTAGGATTGTCATTCACTGAATTGACGGTGAAATTCACAGTTGCTGTATCAGTTCCGCCCTGGCCATCGCTGATGGTGTAGGTAAAGGAAGCCGCACCAAAGTAGTTGGCTGTCGGGGTAAAGACGATATTGCCACCAGAAAGGGCAACTGTGCCGTTGACCGCTCCTTGCACACTGGTAATTGTCAAAACATTATTCTCGGGGTCAGTGTCGTTTGCCAACAACTGAGTACGAGTTAGTAACAGCGCTGTATCTTCTAGCGTACTAAAGCCACTGTCATTTACAGCATCAGGTGCATCATTAACGCCGTTAATGGTAACCGTGACGGTGGCGCTAGCTGTGCCACCGAAGCCATCAGTAATGGTGTAGTTAAAGGTTTCAGTAGTAGTTGCTCCCTGGGCTAAAGAGGTAAATTTACCATTTGGATTGTAGGCAAACGTACCATTTGAATTTAGTGTGAGCAGTGCACCCGAAGCGAGCGTAATCTGGTTACCTACATTACTGGCGACACCATTGACAGCTGCAACAGTTAGCGTCTGACCGTCTGGATCGCTATCAGCAGTTGTCGGGTTTGCGAGTAGCACGTTCCCATTGAGCGCCGTTTTTTCATTAGTGCTTACGGCGTCATTGATAGCGATTGGAGGATTGGCTCCGAAAATGTCTTTCCAGAGAGTTGTGTCACTATAAGAACCTCCACCAACATCTCCATTCACGGCCTGGAGGCTATTAGAGGCTGTTAACCCCGCAGCGAAAATCTGAGATTGTGTGGTTGGCCATGTTGGAATTGGCCGTAATAAAGCACTGGCGTTGGCTGGATTTTGATTGTAGGCTGCAACTTGAGTGCGGAATGCGTCTAAAGCAGCCAAAGTAAAGCTAAAGACGTAAGCGTTCTCACTCGTTAAATCTGCGTCCAGGTTCGATACGTTTGAAGTAACTTGAACAACGTTGAGGTTGTTCGAGAGCAAACTGTAATAAGTATTGGTGTTTGCAGCGGGAATTTTGGTGGTACTGGGGCTAGTATTGGCTGTACTCGATGTCCCTTGAAGGATTGGGATCAGGTTGAAAGCCGCAGCTTGACCCCCACTTTGCTGACCCGATGGGTTTTCAACGTTAATTTCAATAGTAAAGTCTGGTACTCCATCCTGGTTCACATCAATGAAGATACCCATAAGGGCCTTATATGTGCCCGACTGTGGCTCTGCAATAACTTTAAAGGCAATATTTGTACCATCCGTCTGGATCGTGATGTAGGGATTGGCTGATGTCCCTACTAAATCAGATGCAGCGGCAGTCCAATTGGCATCCGTGTTGCCTTTATTTGTATCGCTGGTTTTACCCAAGGAGAGCCAGGCAGAACTACTCGGATCATAGTTAATCACTAATATGCCTGCATAGCTTGCCATTACTTCTGAACTGAAGGCTAAGGCTACAGGGTAGGTGCCGCCTCGGGTTGTGAGTTGCCAGGATCCGCCCTGGGCAGTGTTACCTACCAAACCACGAGATGCTGCAATACGGGCATGGGTGAGATTTTCTAGGCGGGTAATAAATTCTGCTCCAGCTTCCCCAGCAGCAACGTTACAGGCGTAGAGGAGGAGGGTAGGAGAATCAGGAGGGAGGGCCGCTTCCCTATCGTCTAAACCGGGGAGCCAAGACTCTAGTTCTGAAGCGTAGCGATCGCAAGTCTCAAGATTAAGCTCGGCATTGCCCAGATAAAGGGTACCAGGAGAACCGTGGGCGATGATGTGTAAAGCATAGGATGAATGCGATCGCACCAACTCTGTAATTTGTTGAATGCCGTCGCGATCGCGATCTAGAATATGAACTTCATTAGGGAAATGAATATCTGCAGCAAGCTCGTCATAGTTTGCTACGTTGCTATCGATGATGACAATGTTTTTCAGCCCTTGCATATCGGAAGGTGTTGCACCATTCCGAACTTGAGAATATGCAATTTCTTCCAATTGGCTAATGCTCGAAATCATTGGTATCATAGTTTCCCTTTGTGTTTGCGACATCAACAGTCAGTTTTGTTAAGAGGAAAAAGGTATAGAAATCAAGCTTCTCCATCTCAAAAACACAACACAAGCTTGAAAGCCTTGCTGTTGGGAGAGATGCAGCTTTATTTTGAGGTGTTGAATCCTGCTTTGTTAGGTGTAGTGATTGAACGAAGTAAACCTTCAGGGGTAATGAGACTGGCTTAAATCTGCGTTCAAGTTTCTAGCAGTAGTGACTGAGTTTAGACAGCTTCTTTCAAATGATTGAAGCTAGCATTGAGAAGCTTTTCTGTAACTATAAATAAATACTTCCCAAACGACAGTTTATTTAGAAAAATGTGTGCGTTATAAATGCCCTAAAATTAGCAATTTAACTTATATCCAAACACTGCTATGTACAATTACTGTATGGGGCGGACAGTGACGAAAATAAGAGCAGCGTTAGTATAGAGCATTTCTATACTTCACCAGGAAATAGAAGTATTACCTAAAAAATCTGTAGGAAAATCTTCGGTTGATGTTAATGGATATAAGTTACGAATATTACGGTATTTTTTGCATATAGACTAGCTCTTAAGTTATGGTGAGATGCTATAGATATTCTTCCCATTCCTTCTAGAAATCTAACGATGCCTAGTTGAGAGTATTTGTCTTTAAACAAGCTTTAATAATCCAGCTAGGGAAATGAAAAGGAATAGGAAGTGAGCACGGATCAAAGGAGGGTGGGGGTTGAATAAGAACTACAGCAGAAGCAATAGATATTGGGAAATATCGGCACTTGTTGAACTAAAAAATGTTTAATTTCTCACTGGCATTTTTTAAAATTCTTTATCAAAAAAACTGCGACATCAAACCTTATCAAATTTTGTCAACAAGGACTTATACTTATTCAACAAGTAGGGGGACTTACGGAGAAATAGGATTCCAGGCATTGCAAAGGATGAATGAAGTAGAAGATCTTCTGCGTGCTTCTGCTCAGAGCACTGGGAGAAGATGTTCAAGCTTGATGCTAAATCCTAAGTAGTCACAAACGAGACTTTAGGAGATTTCTGGGAAACAATATCCCCATTATTTGGAAAAAAGGCGCGGCGAAGCCGCGCCTTTTTTCCAAATAATGGGGAAGTTCTTATCTGGAAATCTCCTTATAACAAAAGTGACTGAGGAGTATTTTGAAGACGCAGCTGGCAAATCAGAAATGGTTTCGTCATGTAGAGTGCCTATCCTTTTTCCGCTCGGTTCATCTCCTGTGGGACATACGAAGGGTCTAGTTCTGCCAGTTGCCACTGTATAAATTTATGGCGATCGCCATACCTGCGATCGCCTAAGCCTCACTCGCCTGTTTCGCTGAATACATCGGGGCCGTCTTCAACACTGTGCACAGTGCCAGAGGCATCCATTAGTTCTTTTGCCCTGGTTGGATCGTCGTAGCAGAGATCTAAGACCTCCCACTTCGTCATTCCCCACTTGTTGCCGTAGTACTCGGCCTGGGAAAGGATGCGATCGTGGCTCTGGCGAAGGTACATGGCCAGGGCTGCACTTGCCTGGGTAGATACCTTTCGACCTAAAAACGTTGCCAAAGCTGTCAAAAGCTTCATCTCGTACTCAGGGGGAGCGTTTAGGTGTATTCTCTTGCGTTCTGTTGGTCCGGGCATTGGTTACCGATCCTCCTTGGGATTAAGAGTAAAGCACTTTCTATTGTGCGCGCGATCTTGTTCTATTATCAGCTTAAAAAAGCTTTTGGCTACCAATCAAAGAAATAATAGAGCTATTGGTTGCCAAAACATTTGCTTGAGGTTATCATACTGGACATAGCAAATGGATTATTTTTTGAATGTAAACATGAATAGGGGCTGATCAAAGGGGGTAACCAAAGCATTGTTGCCTGACACTGGCTTTAGTTCTGGATGCTTGTGGAATGGACATTTTGCCCACCCCACAAGCGTTGCAGACCACTCTTGCCAATAGCGAGGTTCATACTACATAACCTCCTAGGAGGCTATTTCCATGCAGTGCAGCGAATGCAGATTAAGTCTGAGCAATTGATCAGCCCGTCAGTTCACTCGCAACGAGTGTCGTCCTGTGGTTACTGAAAATAGAGTTGGGGATTATGAACCTTGAAAGGATGCCGAAGTTGAAATCCCCCAAGTAAGCAACTCGTCTATTCAACCTGTTGTGAAATAAGAGAGAATAGTAGTATTTGGCAGGGATGGTAGTAGGAAGTCCTCAACGTTAGACTTGTTGTGAAATAGGGATGTCACATAGTTTGTGCCAAGGTGCAGGAAGCTAGATTGGCAAGCGCCCCTTTGTGGGTGTCTCGAGCAGCACACCAAACTCAATCGCAAAACAGTTGAGAGCTGGTTTCCAATTCTTGGCAATGTTGCTAAGGGCCTGGTGGGTGGCTTTCATTACTGCCTCATCGTTTGGAAAAGCCTCACAAGATTCTCACAATTTCCTAGTTAAGTAGGAATCGTTCTATCAGCAAATTACATGGGTGCATACAATTTCTGTACTCATCCTTTTGTAACTACTGTTAGACGTGTTTTGCTTTAATAAAAAACTATTATGGGTGACATGTCATTAACCGATCAAGAAGCTGCAATTCTTGTAGAAGCGTTAAGTGAGCTATCACGTGGCATCAAGGTTGGAGCAAACTTTACATACCAATACAATTGCATCGAAAGTTTATTGCAGCGAATTGAAGCAACAACCGGAAAAACGCGACAACAATTGGGGTGGTTAGGTTGGCGTACTCCACCTACGTTTAAGATGGTGAATGCTTTGGAGGCCATTGAAAGCGAATTAAATTCTGAGAAGACCGATAGTTAAGCCTGTCTAAATATTCTGGCTTTACTGTTCAGTCAGCAAGAACATTTCTGGCTCAGACCCTAAAGTAACCTCAGTTCGGGTTAAGGGCTTTTTCGAGTGCCGCGCTTCGCGCGGCACTCGAAAAAGCCCATTATTGCGTGCGCGTCGCGCACGCAATAATGGGCGGTTCGGCTTATCCCGAACTGACGTTAAAGTATAGGGCTTGAACCAGAAATGTTCTTTGTCGCTTCAACAGGCTCGTTTTGTGAGCACAGCATCCACTCTAAAACCAAACCTTGGAAGCCCTATTTTTCGTGCGCTTTGTAGACGAAAAATAGGGCTTCCAAGGTTCGATGCAAAATCTAAGGTAACTGATATGAGATGGCTATATAGTCATTGAAGTACTGGCATAATGAGTCATGCCATAGCTTAGTTGCGGCGTTGCTCAGTGCGGGCTGCCTCTTCAATAGGCCAAGATTGGGAATAATTAGGGGGAGGTTTGTAAGGGTTCTCCGATGGTTGAACTGGCTGGTTACCGCATCATCGAACAACTCCATACCGGCATAAAAAGCTTTGTTTATCGAGGCCAAAACCGGTTAGAACCGCAGGATGTTGTGATCAAAGTTTTGCGCAGCGAGTTTCCAAAACTTGCCGAACTGGTGCAATTTCGTAACCAGTTCACTATCACCCGTGTGCTGAATCTTCCCAACATTATTCAGTCCTACGCGCTCGTGCCATACCGCAACAGCTATGCCTTAATTATGGAAGACTTTGGGGGGATTTCCCTCAAGGTGTGGCTGGAACAGCAACGGGAGATGGGGCATCCGGTGATGATGATTGTCCCCTTCCTGGATATTGCTATACAACTGGCTGATGTTCTTCATGGCTTGTACCAGAAGCACGTCATTCATAAAGACATCAAGCCCAGCAACATTCTGATTAACCCCGAAACCCACCAAATCAAACTCACCGATTTCAGCATTGCATCACTTCTACCACGCGAAGCAAACACGATTCATACATTGGGAGTGCTGGAGGGAACCCTAACCCACGTTTCACCCGAGCAAACGGGGCGAATGAATCGGGGAATTGACTACCGCACCGATTACTACTCCTTAGGCATTACATTGTATGAGCTGTTGACGGGGCACTTGCCCTTCGAGGCTCAAACCCCGATAGATATGGTGTATTGCCATATGGCTAGACAGCCACCGCCCATTCAGCACTGGAACCCCTCCGTCCCTGGGGTGGTATCAGAAATTGTGGACAAATTAATGGCCAAAAATCCTGAAGACCGCTACCAGAGTGCGTTGGGATTGAAGCATGATTTGGAACGGTGCCGTACCCAGTTAGAGCAAACGGGAGCCATTGTTCCCTTTGCCCTGGGGCAACGCGACATTAGCGATCGCTTCCTCATCCCCGAAAAGCTATATGGGCGAGACAATGAGGTTGCTACACTGCTGTCCGCTTTCGAGCGCATTGTTCAACGTAGAGAAGCCGGTTATAGCGAGTTAATTTTGATAACAGGCTACTCTGGCATTGGCAAAACAGCGGTGATCAATGAAGTCCAAAAGCCGATTGTGCGGCAACAGGGGTACTTCATCAAAGGCAAATTTGATCAGCTGAATTGTAATATTCCATTCTCCGCCTTCCTGGCTGCCCTGCGCGATCTGATGGGCCAATTGCTGATTGAACCAGACCTACGATTGCAGCAGTGGCGCACGCGCATTCTGCAAGCTTTGGGTAATAGCGCACAGCTCATTATCGATGTGGTGCCTGAATTAGAGCAAATTATTGGACCACAATCGCCAGTAGTGGAGCTGGCAGGGGATACAGCTCAAAACCGATTCAACCTGTTATTTCAAAAATTTATTCAGGTCTTTGCGACGGTTGAGCATCCCCTGGTGATGTTTCTGGACGACCTGCAATGGGCAGATCTAGCCTCTCTAGAGTTGTTGGGGTGGCTGATGAAAGAGACGGCATGCCGTCATTTATTGGTCATTGGAGCCTACCGCGATAACGAGGTTAGCCCGGCCCATCCGCTGCTCCTAACACTGGAAAGCATTCGCAAGAATGAAGGGATTGTCCACACCCTATCATTACCGCTACTTTCGACAGCGAGTTTGAACCAGCTGGTGGCTGACACCCTCACCTGTAACCTATCCCTGGCGCAGCCACTCGGCACCCTCATTCACCAGAAAACCCAGGGCAACCCCTTTTTTGCAACCCAGTTTTTGCAGGCTCTGTATCAGGATGGCATTATTACCTTTGATGTCATCCAGGGTTGTTGGCAATGCGATATTGTGCGTGTACGAGAGGCGGCGCTGACCGAAGATGTGGTGGCGTTTATGGCGCAGCAGATCCAAAAGTTGCCCAGCCAAACTCAAAACATATTGAAACTAGCAAGTTGCATTGGCAACCAGTTTGACCTAACGACTCTGGCGATCGTGTCGCAGCAACCCGATGCGGATGTGGCACAAGCCCTCTGGAGTGCGTTGGAAATGGGGTTAGTGCTGCCACAAAACGAGGTCTACAAATTTTTCCTGGAACTGGAAGTGGAGCTCGAAAGCCCGTTTTCTCAGCTAGCGGCCCCCGATCTCACCTACCAATTTTTGCATGACCGCATTCAGCAAGCGGCTTACTCCCTCATCCCGCAGCAACAGAAGCAGGAAACGCACCTCACCATAGGTCGGCTGCTGCTGCACAACAGTTCACCTTCCCAACGGGAGAAGTATCTGTTTGCTATTGTGAACCACTTAAACCGGGGGCAAGTCCTCCTGCAAATGCCGGCTGAACGAGAAGAACTGGCTCAGCTTAATTTGCAAGCAGGTCGCAAAGCCCAAGCTGCTACTGCCTATCGGGCAGCGGCAGACTACCTGCATCAGGGGATCCAGCTATTGCCAGCTAATGCCTGGGAACAGCAGTATGACCTTACGTTGGCTCTGCATCAAGACATAACTGAAGCGACCTATCTTTGCACCGATTTTGAGCAGATGGAGCAATGGGCAGCAGTGGTCATTCACCAAGCTCGCTCGCTGCTTGATACGGTACCCATCTACGAAGCCCGATTGCTGGCCGGGCGGGCGCAGGGCAATTATTTGGGAGCTGTGCGCACTGGACTAGAAATGTTGCATACGCTCGGGGTTGACTTTCCGGAACAGCCTACAGCTAACGAAGTGCAGCAAACCTTGACCGACACCTACCAATTGTGGTGCGATCGCCCTCCCCTAACCTTGCTCACTCTCCCCTTGATGGAGGATCCGCAACATCTGGCAGCTATGCAAATCATGACCAAGCTGACTGCCCCAACTTACCGAGCACTACCCACCCTGATGCCGTTACTGATGGCTAAACAGGTAGAATTTTCTATTCGCTTTGGCAATAGCCCCATCTCCATCTTTTCCTACGCAGGGTATGGCATGGCACTGTGCAGCATGGGCAATATTGATGCTGGCTACAGTTTTGGACAGTTGTCGCTGGCGTTGCTCGCCCAGCTTCAAGCAACTGCCTGCGAGAGCCGTGCCGGGTATCTCGTTCACAATTTCATCAGTCATTGGAAAGAGCCGATACACCAGAGCTTACCCGCTTTTGTCAAGGCTTACCAGAGTGGTTTAGCCACAGGGGATTTGGAATGTGTTGTATTGAATGCCCAGGCATATTGCCACTATGCCTACTTTTCGGGATTAGGGCTGGCCAATTTAGCAACCGAAATGGCTGCCTATCAGCAAACCTTGCGTCAATTCAAGCAGGTTTCACTGAAATGTTTAGAAATTGTGCAGCAGACGGTGCTAAATCTGCTGGATGAAGGAGAAACCCCCTGGCTGTTGACAGGTTCGGTCTACAATTCCGAGGAATCGGTTGCTTTCCATCTTGGCCATGGCGATCGCACGTCGCTATTTCACTATCACTTCAACCAAACGGTGCTGTACTACCAGTTCGGCTATCTTGAGCAAGCCGAACAACAAGCTCAGCAGGTCGAAATTTATCAAGATGGAGGCCGCGCCCAGTTTCCCATTGCCCTCTATGCTTTTTATGATGCACTGATTCAACTGGCACGCTATCCCCAAATCCCATTAGCCGAAAAACCTGCCCGTTGGGAACGGATTTTAGAACAAGAGGCAAAACTAAAACACTGGGCTACCTTTTCCCCTCACAACCATCGCCACCGATGGGAGTTGATTGAGGCCGAAAAAGCACGGATTGAGGGACGCACGGTGGACGCTATCGAGGCGTATGATCGGGCGATCGCCACGGCCAAAGCCGACGGGTTCCCGCAGGATGAAAGTTTGGCCAATGAACTGGCAGCAAAGTTCTATCTGGCGTGGGGGCGCGACAAACTTGCACAGCCCTACTTACAAGATGCGTACTACGGTTACGCTGGCTGGGGAGCCAAAGCTAAAGCCAAACAACTCGAAATTCTATATCCACAAAGATTACAGGCATTTTTGCCACATCCCTATCCAGCTTCTAGCCAGGGCTCCTTAGGCCATGCTACCGATATCACGAGCAGCAGCAGCGACACGGCATTTCTCGACCTGACTGCCGTCATTAAGGCATCCCAGGCTATTTCCAAAGAATTGGATTCTAGCCAGCTCATCATCACTTTGATACAACTGGCCCTTCACAATGCAGGGGCAGAGCAAGGCGCATTGACCTTGCTTCAGGACAACCAACTCATGGTTGTTGCCCAATGCTTCAGGGACAAGATCTGTACCACCCAAATGATGCTGCTCACGGCTAGCGAAAGCTTGCCTACCAGCCTCATTCACCTTGTGTTTCGCACCATCGAAACCTTTGTCATTGATGACATTCGTGTAGACCCCCGATTTGCCGCCGATCCCTACATTGTGCGGCAGGCTCCCCGCTCGGTGTTATGCATGCCACTGATGCAGAAGAACCAGCCTGTGGGAGTGCTTTATTTGGAAAACAGCCTGACCTCAGGAGCCTTTACACATGAGCGCATCAACGTTCTCAAAATTCTCTGTGGCCAAGCCGCCATTTCTTTAGACAACGCCACCCTCTACGAAAATCTCCAAACCAGCAACCGCAACCTGCAAAAATCCCTCGAAACTCTCCAAAAAACTCAGACTCGACTCCTTCAGGCCACGGAAAAGCTTCAGCATGATGCCCTCTACGATGCCTTAACTAACCTGCCCAATCGCACCTGCTTCATGAATTTGCTGAACCACGCCATTCAGCTCAGCAAGCGGCACCCTGAACGACTCCACGCTGTTTTGTTTATCGATCTAGATCGCTTCAAAAATATCAACGACAGCCTGGGTCACCTTATTGGCGACGAGTTTCTCAAGCTGGCTGGGCAGCGATTGCAAAGCTGTATTCGTCCATCCGATGTAGTCGCTCGGCTTGGAGGCGATGAATTCGCCATCTTACTAGAAAATCTGCACCATCTCGACGATGCTCTGGAAGTGGCTCAGCGCATTCAGTCACAATTTGCTCTAGCCTTTCGCTGTAGCGACTACGAAATTTTTTCGACTACCAGCACCGGCATTACCTACAGCACATTTAATTACCAGGAGGCGACCGAGGTCCTGCGCGATGCGGATATTGCGCTGTATCAGGCCAAAGCCAACGGTAGAAATCAATATGCTGTGTTCAACCCCACGATGCAAACCAAAGTTGCCCGACGATTGCAACTGGAAAATGAACTTCATCGCGCTCTGGCAGCTCAGGAGTTTTGCCTATACTACCAGCCTATCATTTCGCTCTCAACAGGCCAGCTTCGAGGTTTTGAAGCCCTGATTCGGTGGCAGCATCCCACCCGTGGTCAGCTTTCGCCTGCCGAATTTATTCCTGTCGCGGAAGAAACAGGCCTCATTGGTCGCATCGGTTGGTGGGTGCTGCAGGAGGCTTGTCAGCAAATGGTTAAATGGTTAGCCTTCAACACCTGCTCCATACTGCCTGTTCTCAATGTCAATCTATCAGCCCTCCAGCTCAAGCAGCCCGAACTGATTGAGCAGTTAGAAACAATTTTGCAAGCTACTCAAATTCCACGAGAATGCCTCAAGCTGGAGATCACCGAAAGCTGTATCTTAGAAACCTTTACCTCTGAGGCACAGGTCCTAAAGCGAATCAAAGCTTTAGGCATAAGGCTTTGCATTGATGACTTTGGAACAGGTTACTCCTCTCTCAGTCGGCTCCATGAGTTTCCTATTGATACGTTAAAGATCGATCGATCCTTTGTACAACGATTGAATCAGAACTCGCTAGAAACAGTACAAATGATTCTCACCCTGGCTCATGGGTTGGGAATGGATGTTGTTGCCGAGGGGATTGAAACGGAAACCGAATTAGAAATTCTACGGCGTTTGGGATGTGAGTTTGGGCAGGGATACTGGTATGCACCACCTCTGGATGCAACACAAGCTTTTGCCTGGTTGGCGGCAGTGAGTGATGATTGATAGTGTAGAGTGATCTTGTTATTGACCATAGGGACACATTAGTGCTGTTTAAGCAGCAAAGCTAAACCTGGCTTACTGTTCTGCCCCAAGTCAACTTGATAATCCTGATGTTAAATGTTGCATCACTAAGAAGACTCCCTCTACCCCGCTACAGTAGGGGGGCTTAACGGCACAAATATATTCGATGTCATTTAATTTGGCAGTGTACATCTAGTCGCCCAATCCAATGACCTTTCTCCTATAGCCAAAGTGATAAAGGAGGGATTCGGATCAAGGCAGCTAGTTTACGCTAAGAGTATTTACGGATCGCCTACAGCGCTTTGCGCTTAAAATCTGGTTGTTTTTGTGAGGCACGCGCCGTGTGTCTCTCACAAAAACAACCAGATTTTAAGCGTTTGAAAAGTGTTGTAGATCAGCAGGGGTGTTGATTAATATGGGTAGGTGCGGGCTTTATTTAGATAACATCAACAACCAATGCATCCAGATCATTTCAATCATATTTTTGAGACAGATTATGAGATTCAATATCGAGATACGGATGGTTTTGTTAAAACACTTTGCTTTACTGAGCAAACAACCGATCAACTGATCCTCACGTCGGGTTGGTTAGTTGCCTGCGATCCCAGATGGGTTGAATGTCAGGATCAGCAATATTTTGTGCAACGCCTTAAACCGGATCGCTACTTTATCTCTCTGAGTTTTGCCCGTTCAAGTTTACTCGAGACCGAAGAACTTGCTTGTGCAAGGCTTCACATCACTCAACGACATCCTGTGCGTTGGGAGATTGCGCTTTGTCCGCATGATAATTTGGAGGAAAAGCGGTATGGCTATGGGGTAGAAACTGGCGCAGGCTGCTTCATGGACTATGATTGTGTCGTAGCTTTGGAAGAGATGAGTCGTGGCTTGGATGGTACGTACTTGCTGGAGACCCGGTATTACAACAATCTCAATGTCCAGCTTAGAACTAACAGCAGTGCAGCTAATGTGCGTGTAAGTAAAAATAGAGCGAATGTCATTGCATTCTCGACTGGATTTGGAGATGGCCAATGTATCTCATATTGGGGATACGACAACAAAGACCAACTTGCTTGCTTGGTATCTGATTTCACAACCTCTTATGCTAGTGGAATAGGTCTGGCATACTCAAAACGAATCAACAAGTCTTAAGGCAAAACTTTCTCAATTTGGTTCGCAACTTCTCTGACACAGATTGCCCAAAAACCTGTGATAAATAGGGCGATCGATACAATCACAAATAACACCCGCCATTCACTCAGCGGCCCATTGAAGGGAACCTCGGCTAGCGAGTAGCAAATATTTAAAGTGAAAAAGACTGTCAGACAAAGAACCATCAGTGCAATGGCTTTCCGGCGAAATCCTCTTAAAAGTCCAATGCAAGGTGCTTCAATAGAATTCCACCAAGGTACAGGAACACTGTAAACAAAAGAAACAATCGACTCAATACAGCGCCTTGCGCTTGAGTCAGACACGGTTGTTTTTGTGAGAGCCGCGCGGAGCGCGGCTCTCACAAAAACAACCAGGTTTTAAGCGGTTGAAAAACGCTGTATCATCGAAACAATTTCGGCCCTTTAAGGCGTAATGCTATCAACCTTACCGTCCTTGAGAACAATGAGGCGATCGGCCTGTTCTTGAATAGAGGAACGGTGAGAAACCACAACACAGGTTGGTTCCCAATGGATTGAACCAAAGGCTGGCGTTGACTCATCTCCTCGCTGATGCGGTTGATTGCTCAGAATTCTTCTTAAGCCCTTCCACAAAGCCTGCTCCGTTTCAACATCAAGGGCACTGGAAAGATCATCCATCACCAGTAAATCCGGTTGCCGCAGGAACATGCGAGCCGCTGCTACCCGCTGAATTTGTCCTCCTGAAAGGCGCATTCCCCTGGAGCCAATCTGCGTGTCCAATCCTTCAGGCATGTGAATCAAGTCATGATTCAACATTGCCTGGGCGATCGCCCTCCGCATTTCCTCCTCACTCCGCTCCAACCCCAGCAGCAAATTCTCCCGCAGGCTTGTACTAAACAACTGCGGTACCTGAGCCAGATAAGCACTGCGCGGTGGCATAAAAAACTGGTCAGGATGTTCTACCTGTTCTCCGTTCCAGTAAATTTCACCCTGTTGCGTTGGCAACAGTCCCAGCAGCACCTGTAGCAACGTTGTTTTGCCAGAACCGACTGGCCCTGTAATGACCGTCAGGCTACCCCGTTTCAGGGTCAGGTTAATGTCAGTGATGCCGCGATCGCTTCCTGGATAATGGTAGGTCAAATTAACAGCCCGTAATTCTTGCAGGGGAGGGGTTTGAGAGACAGGGAAGCGGGCGATCGCCGGAAGGACAGAAGGCTTTCCAAACGCACTCGGTAAGTAAAGTGGGGCAGGCTTCACTAGTTGTTCGACTTCCTGGGGTTGATGCCGATGGAAAGAACGGGGAAGCAGGCGTCCCATGCGATCGAATGCGACTTCCGTTTGCTTAATCAGGGCCAGAAATGCTCCCGAAAACCAAAGAAAATCGGTGACAAAGGCGAGGTAATACACAAATAAGGCAAAGTCCCCAACGCTGAAAGAGACGACAGACCTATCTCCCATCATTGTGGCTGCCAGCAGTAGGATCAGCCCAGTGCCCAGGTTGACCATGTTTTCCAAAACGGAATTGAGGGTGGCTGTGAACACTTGATCCTGCACCATGCGTTGACGGCGTTGCTCATTCAGGTGACGAAAGTGTTGGAGCACTGGATCTTCGGCCCCTGCTACCTGGATTGCCTGCACTGCTGCAAACATTTCGCCTAAAATACCAGTCACCTGTTGTGTCGTCTGGCGACTGGCGTAACGGTACTGCTTGATGCGGGTCTCGGCGTATTGGAGTATGAGGGCGATCGCCACCAATGGCAGAAATACGAACAGCGTCAGACGCGCCTGGATCGAAAACAGAATGACCAGGGACACCAGGGCAAAAATTCCCAT
This sequence comes from Leptolyngbya sp. PL-A3, assembly GCF_039962325.1. Lineage (NCBI taxonomy): Bacteria > Bacillati > Cyanobacteriota > Cyanophyceae > Leptolyngbyales > Leptolyngbyaceae > Leptolyngbya > Leptolyngbya sp. PL-A3. The sequence continues at coordinate 4,940 of NZ_JAMPLB010000075.1, read as the reverse complement.
GCCAGCAATTTCATTGGTGCCTACCACTGCATCTTCTACCTGAGTGGCATCTTCCCGGAAAAAGCTGATTAATTCTCCCGGTGACACGCTGGTATAAGGCCCGTAGGAAAAGGGTTCTGCGCCCGGTCGCCGTAGCAGTTGAACCAGGAGGTTGCGCCGTAACAGGGCACTCATGGTAAAGCGGTGCTGGGTTTTGGTGACGCGCCCGGTAAAGATAGCAAAAATTCGCGCAGCCCCCACCCCTAGCAACAATGCTACCCAAGTCAAGGGGGACTGAAGAGAGCGATCGCCCCCCTGTGTTAGTTCATTGAAGAACCCCCGCAAAATTAACCCTGGTACAGCGGGCAACCCCATGATCAATAACCAGAGGGCACTATCTAACGCATACAAAGGGAACGCATAGCGAATCATGCGCCCCAGGAGTATCCAGATTGAAATTTGACGTGCCATAACAGAGGGGGTACTAGAGACTGGAGGTAATCGTGGTTCCTGCTTTTAGCAATTGTGCAAAGCGAGAATTAGGCAGATGGAGTAAGGTTTGGCGATCGCCATATTCCACCATCTGCCCCTGTTCCAGCATCAAAATCTGATCAACCCGTTCCAGGGTCGCCAGCCTATGAGCAATGATAATTGCCGTTCGCTGGTGTAGCAGAAGGGCAATCGCCTGCTCAAGCTGTGCCTCTGTTGTCGGATCAAGCCGTGAGGAGGCCTCATCGAGAATGACCAGACCGGGATTTTTTAGAAACACACGAGCAAAAGCCAGTAATTGCGCCTGTCCGGCGGAAAGCCCACTGCTATCGGAGCCGAGAAGGGTATCGAGGCCGTGGGGAAGCGATCGCAACCAATCGAATAAACCGAGCGTTTCCAAAGCGGCCAGGATTTGCGAATCGGGAATACGCGAATCAAAAAAAGTTAAATTATCACGCACGGTGGCTTGAAACAACTGCACATCCTGCGTTACCAGACCGATCCGTTGCCGTAGGTGGGAGAGAGGAATGTGGGCGATCGCCTCATTTCCCAGACGAATCTCGCCCGATTGAATATCGTAGAAGCGCAGCAGCAAGCGGGCGATCGTACTTTTGCCGCTTCCCGTCCGCCCGACAATACCCAACGTTTTTCCGGCTGGTAAATGCAACGAAAGGTCTTTTAGTGTCCAGTTTGTTGGGGAAGATTCATTCTCCCTTGCATAACGAAAGTAAACTTGACGGAACGACACCGGAAAAGCCGTATTGGGCAGTTTAGCTGTTCCCTGGTCGTGAATGGGTGAGGTGACGTGCAGCAAGGATTGAATGCGATGGATGCTGGCTTCTACTTGTTGAAACTGTTCTAATTCTTCGCGGATGCGTTCGATGGGTTGGGCTAGCAAGTTGGTGTAGTGGAAGATGAGATAGGCGGTGCCGATGGTGATGGCGTTTTGTCGCCAGAGGTAGGCCGCAACCGCGAGGGCGATCGCATTGCCTATCGTAAACAACCCCACACTCGTCGCCCAAAGCATCGTACTGGCAAACCGGGCTTTTTGATAAATGGGAAGCCACCGCTGTAGGATGCCATGAAATCGGTGCATGACATATCCAACTGCCCCGTTCGCTCGAATATCTTCTCGTCCTGTTAAATGTTCTCCCAAAAATCCAAAGAACTCTGCTCCCACCTGGCGGTAGGCTCCCCAGGGTTGCACGGCCAAGGGTTGTAAGTTCAGGAGCAGGAATAAAGCACCTATGGAGAAGATAGTTAAGCTAATTCCTGCCACCTTATTTTCGAGCATTAAAACGAGCAGAATTCCACTCAATAAAATCCCATTGCCGAGGATATGAATGACGAGTTGAGAGAAAAAGCGAGATAACACGCTAACATCGCCATCCACCCGCTCCAAAAGCTCACCGGGAGAATGGGATTTGTGAAAGGATAAATCAAGCTGTAAGCAATGTTTGGCTAAATCAAATCGCAAATTATTGGTGGCGATCCATGCGACAGTTTCGCCTAAGTAGGTAACCACAACAATCAAAGCCTGGGTCAGAATCGCTAAACCGATGAACAGGAATGCCGCCCGAAAGAGTTGCTGTTGAGAACCACCGGATACAGCTGTATCAATGAAGTAACCCAGAATTTGGGGATTGAGAATTTGCAGACCAATGCTGCCCAGGAGGGCGATCGCCAAACCAATGACGCGCCTCCGTTGTGGCTTCAGATAATGCGATAGGATCGCGGCATAGTGTTTGAGAGGAGTTCGCATAGAGCATCAGCATGGCCCAGAAGCAATGCGGGTGAAGGACGCAGGGCGATCGTTAAGCAGCTTAGCGCAGAAGGTAACCCGATGTTAGGCAATTGTGGCGCTTAACGGGAGTTTTTTGGCGCTTTGGCGGAATTTTCAAGCGACCTTGGTGAATGGCAAGCCGGCAGTTTTCCATCCACCAAGGTTAGTACTCTGTCAAGGAGTTTTTGAGGGGCCGTAGACCTCTCAAAAACTCCTCAAATTTCATGTTCGAGTGTGAGGTTACCCTACACTTGAACATTGGCAGGCTACTAGCACTAAGGGGCGTAAGTTAGCATACTATTATCGAGTCGAACGCATGGAGAAACAGCCTTGCCCCCCTAGTTCCAAACCCTCTCAAGTTAGCAAGCGATGAAGCGATGAACGGGAACAACTACAACAACTGATTAAGGGCCATAACACAGCTCAACAACTGGCGTTAAGGGCACGGATTATTCTCAGCAATTCTCATTTTGAATTGAAGCCTGAAAATAGCCCGCCGAAGGCGGGCTATTTTCAGGCTTCAAAGCCGAGAGTTGGCGCCCGGCGGGCGCCAACTCTCGGCTTTGAAGCTCATAATGAGAATTGCTGGATTATTCTCCTTGCCGATGAGGGAAAAATCATCGGGAGATCGCTCGAGCCTTGCAGATTAGCCACCAGATGGCACGCTTGTGGCGAACTCGGTGGTTGGCAACACACTCAAGCGAAACAAGTGTGGTCGAACGATTGCAGGATGAGGAACGCAGCGGTGCCCCTGCCACCTTTTCGGCTCGAATTTGATCATCGCTTGCTTTGCATTAATAAGATTTTTATTTTCTGAAACTTAAGCTAACGGTCCATACCAATAGAGTTTTGCCCGACTGGAAGCTAAAGGCTGCTGAACGTGTCTGCTTTAGGACGAACACCATCTGGTAGCCTCTATTGTCAATGTAGGACGGTTTGATGAAGGATCAGTTCTATCTTCATTACCTATGGCTCATCATAACTTTTCGTATGGGTGAAATGTTTCTTATTCCTGAAAGTTACAGAAGAAGATGCATGGGATGTTGCACTAAAAGACTAAAAAGTTCGCAAGATTCATTTTTCATGGCTGCTCTGCTGGAATTTCCAACCCAGATCTCCATTGGGCTGGAAAATTCGTATTAATGCTATTTATGTGGTTGAAACGCGTCGAGGTTATTGTAGTTTTGATTCTGATAACCTGGCTTTTTTGCCCTCTTGACGTCCCTTGAACATCCAAAGCTAGAACTTATTGAGCCGTAATTTTTCGCACGCCATATGCCCGAAAAATTGCGGCTCAATAAGTTCTAACGTTGCTGAATACTTGATTCAGGAACGCCTTCTTTAAAGCAGTGAACGTCTGTAGGAGGAGCCCAGATGGGTAACTGCTGGATTTTCTGGAGGGTTAACTCAACATAGGTTGTGTTGTTTTGGGCGATCGCCATCCCAAAGTAACCTTCCTCACCATCATGGGCATGAGGCCCGCTGCTCAAAACAGTGTAACGCCCCTGCCGCCGTGCCTGATTAAACGGAGAGCCTACTGTTGCTGGCCAACGAGAAGCAAACACAAAGCGCGGAATATCTTCAACCCAATCCCGGCTCCCCTGCAGATGGTAAACGTGATGGGCCGTCTTAAACCCGTTTTCCCCGTTAAAGTCCCCTCCCACGGATACGACGGTCAAACGAGTATTCAGCCATTGATCTAAATAAGGTAAAGAGCCTAAGGCCACCTGCACACCCCCACTGGTTCCAATCAAAATAATATTAAGTGGTTGGCAATGGTTTGTGGGGATGGGGTGAACGGCATTCATCCGCTCAATCATGGCATCAGCAATACCTTGGCTGTACACAGGGCCATAGCGATCGTCCGCCGAAATCGCAAAGCGCCACAAATTTCGAATCTTAATCAGTACATCTACATTCTCTAACCATCCATCGGCACGCTCGATCGCTCCCCAAACAGGCGCTAAAAAACGGCCTCCGGACAAATCTTGATTGGCAACAGAGTAGGGAAACACATCGCTGATCGCAACGCAATTGGGATGTAGGCGGATCAGTTGATTTAAAAGCCATTCTTCACCAGGAGTTAGTTGATTCGCTGAGTAATCGCCAACCCCAGGCAAGTAAACGATATAACAATTGATATTAGAAGAGTGAATAGAAGATGGATTACTAGAAGCAGAGCCTTCACTCGCAGATAAACGCTTGGGCGGTTTCTTGGAAAGCCCTAAGCTTTCCCTACTTTGATTTAACCACCACACCAGAGTTCCAACGGGAGCAAAAACTCCCCAACTCAACAACAAAATTCCAGCCAGGATGAGCAACCTGGAAGTACTGCCAGCTAGCCAATGCAACAGTCGTTGAAGAAAAGCAACCATGTGGAGGTTTATAGCATTTGCTTGTATGGTAAGTATAGGCAATGTAATGTGTTGATTAAAGCTGTTTTTTCTCGTGAATTCATCTTTCGGAAGTTTTAACTATCCAGCTACAGCATGTCTGAGAGTGTTTAGATTTTTGTGTAAGCCTTTAGATTTTTAATAGTTGAAGCGTCCTGGAAATAGGATAGCAAAATGAGACAAGGCTGCCTTCCAATTTTTTATCGGTCGATTCCATCGCTTAGCAATGTTGTTCATGGCCAAATACATCAGCTTGAAAACAGACTCCTCATCTGGAAACACAGCCTTGGTTTTAA
>NZ_JAMPLB010000074.1:0-30435 GCF_039962325.1 Leptolyngbya sp. PL-A3 | reverse complement strand
AAGAACTTTGAGCGTACTTTATCTCACGCCAAAGCCCAAATCGATCTTTGCTTCATCCGGCTAATGCTGAAGAGGCTTTCAGCCCCTTCTTAAGATATCAAATGGGCTCTATATAATTGGCAACACCGAGGAAGTGGAAAAGGGCTTGTATCTTTGGCTCTCTTGAGTTTTCCAGAGGAATCTCTAATTACCCTAATTGAACCAGTCTGTTCAGGAGCGATTGCCCAATCAACAATAGTCTTTTTGCCGCTGGTTTAAATTAGAAATGGGCGATTTTTAAAGTCCGCTTTGTATAAAGCTACAGCACAATGAGCAGCAGTTACAGCCATTGCTTATGTACGAGTGTAGCTACCCCTTCATCTTCCCATTGTCACATAAAGGAAAAACAGCAAGCTAAGTACAGATACCGTCTTGGAGGTCAAGTTCGTGGCTAAGAAATGTTTTTTAGCCACGAACTTGACCTCCAGGACGGTATCTATCTGTACTTAGGGTTGCCAAATGTAAAATTTTTTCATATCAAGCCTTAGAGCCTTTTTTATTCCCCTTCCGTCAGTGTCATTCAGCTAAATATCATCAAAACAATTTTGAGGCTGAGTTGTTCTTCCAATACTTGATCCTGTGCAGAGCGGCTAGGCGATTGCACAATGAGTTTAAGTGCCATATCAATCCTATGATTGGTTTAACGAGTTTGTAACAGCCAGACCACAAAGGTGATTCCCAAGAATAGATCACCACTTCCAATCAGAAGCGCAATGATGGGTAAATCATCTGTGAACCAAAAGATAAAAAAGAAAATCGCGATCGCAATCTTACAAGCTGCTGCTACTGCCACAAAAAGCGTTTGTGGTTGAGGATTGAGCGCAAGCCAAGCATAGGCAATTCCAAAGATCAAAATCCAGGTTGCCAGCACCCAGAACCCAAAGGGCGAAATCTGCGTTGGTAATCCTAGCGATGGGGCGACTGAATTGTAGAGAGGCGGCATAAAACTGAGTGTGCCACAGAAGTTGAAGAGAGCTGCGATCGTTAGACAAACTCGAAACCATGTTGCAATTGGTGCTCTAATGGATTGAAACATACAGGGTTACTTTCGATGGATTCTTCTCAGGGTGCTTAAAATTGACAAGATTATTGTTACAGAAGAGCATAGGTGCGATTGACGGCTTGACCATCGATCGCACCAGCGAAAAGTTTAGAGGTAGAATTAACTGAATGAGATGGGCGATTGCATTTGCGATTAGAGCAACTAAATTAAAGCAAAGATGGTTTGGGGGTGAAGAGGACAGTACCCCTTACCTGGGCAAAATTCCCTGCCTCTCCTTCTACAACAACTAGTAGCTCACTTCTATCGAACAACTAGAAGGAGCAAACTTGATAAAAGGAAACCCGTCTTATCAGAGTTTGCTCACTTCGATTACAGATGAACGGAAAGTAACGGGTAGGTGGTGTGGTATACCACCACAAAATCACGTTTTTCTGCTTACTAAGTGTGTCCAGTTACTTATAGATGAAGCTATTGAGGCTTGACGAAGCTAGCGACCTATCCTCAAATACTGCAATCACTTCATTGGTTGTCAGACCTTGTATGCCCTTACGGAGTAGAACAGTATCTTGTGCATTTGAGCCTACGCCTGCGACAGACAGCCGCTGAAGGACATAGTTTGAAGCTGCGCCTGCCAATTCTACTTTGTCTTCCGAAGCATTGAATTCCTGAATTTTCGCATAGTCGTTCCAGCCACTCAAAACAAAATTATTGTCCTGGTAGGCAGCAATTTTATTGCCGTCAGAAGTTTCATACCAGAGAACCATCGTATCTTGCCCTGTCCCTCCTTTCAGCGTATCAATCTCATTTCTACCGTTGAAGCCAAACCCAACCAATTTATCACTACCCTCTCCGCCAATTAGAGTATCATTACCAGCTCCTCCAAAAAGTTTGTCATGTCCTCCAAACCCTTTTAAGGTGTTAGCAGAGTCATTCCCTGTGATTTCATTATTGAGAGTATTGCCCTCTCCAATACGAGCGTCGCTACCTTCCTCTAAAAGTAAATTCTCAACATGATCAGTTAGTTTGTACGAGTAAATGGTTGAAAAAACTATATCAATTCCTTCATTGGCGTACTCAATAACAAGATCTGCTACATCATCAACGTGGAAAAAGTCATTGCCCGATCCACCATACATCTTGCCACCACTTATTGAATCATCACCAGTGAGCGCGTAAATCGTGTAGGAATTGTCGTAATGCAGAACATCATCACTGTTGGTTCCGGTTACTACGTTATCAGGCATTGTTCTTCTCCTTAATGAATGTTGTTTTTGTGTTTTTTTCAGTTTCACTGCTGCACTTGCAACCTTGACATCACTACAATATTTCGAGTTTTTGTAGATGTCGTTACAGAAAAAGTCTGAGGTTCTATCTTTCAAATTTGGTTTTGAAATGAGAACAAGCCAGTTGGTGGGCCGCGATAGCAGATTACTCACCCGATTGCATGATGATCCTTCACCCGATCGGGTGATACACAGCACCCCAATTGAAAGCCGCAAAACTGTCGAAGATTCCGCCTAAGCTAGGGTTGCTCACATTTCTAGGGCCAAACCCTAAAGCCCTATCTTGTATGTACTTCGCGACGAACAATAAGGCTTCGAGATTTGGTGCAAGGTCTGAGGTTACGAAGATTTTGAGAAAGTATGGTAATTGCCTGAAGTTCTAGAAAGTTCAGGTAAAATGCTGTTCAAGAAAATGTCTCGCTTTTAATTGTGTCCATTCGCCTCCTACAATGATCGTTGAACCGCTCCTGACCACTGCTGACGCAGCCCTCTTTCAGCGCTTTGGCAGACACCTGAGCGATGTGGAAACGGCAATTCTGCTAGGGGCGATCGCCAATCAAACCTATGAGCAGATTGCTGAAACCTCGGGTTATTCCATCAGCTATATCAAGCGCGATGTGGGTCCAAAGCTGTGGCGCTCGATGTCGAAGGTACTGGGCGAAAAGATCAGCAAGACCAACTTCCGGATAGCATTAGAGCGATATTGTAGCCAGCCTGCTCTCAGTTCTCTGCCTTCTGACCTTGGGGGTGTTGTCAGGGACAAGGCTTCAGATAGCCCCACAGCAGATTTGCCCCCAACAACGCTGGCTTCCGTTCCTCAGCTCCCTGCAATCTATCCGCAGGTGGATTGGGGAGAAGCCGCTGATGTCCCAGTTTTCTACGGACGCGCCGAAGAATTAAAGACGCTAATGCAGTGGATTATGACGAGCCAGGACCATTTTGGCATCAGTCAAACGCTTCCCTGCCGGTTGCTTACGATTTTGGGAATGGGCGGAATTGGGAAAAGTGCTTTAGCCGTGAAGCTAGCACAGCAGGTGAGAAGTGGGAAATGGGAAGGGAAAAGTGAGGGGGAGCGGGGAAACCTTTTGCTTCCCTTTACGCACATCATTTGGCGATCGCTGCGAAATGCGCCACCCTTAGAAACTCTATTGGCAGACTTGGTGCCGTTTCTCTCAGAGCACCAGGATACAATCGCTGAAGCAGGACATTTGCTGCAGCATTTGCGCGATCGTCGTTGTCTAATCGTCTTGGATAACCTGGAAACAATTCTGGATACGGAACATTCCGGACAGTTTCGACCGGGCTACGCAGACTACGGAGAACTACTGCGGCTAATTGGCGAGATCAATCATCAGAGCTGCGTTATCCTAACCAGTCGCGAAAAACCTGTCCTCATTTCTGCGTTAGAGGGTGAAGGATCGGCGGTGCGATCACTGCGGCTTCAAGGTTCGCCAGAGGCAGCCCAAGCACTGGTACAAACCAAAGGGTTAACGGGAACAGAGGCGCAGAAGAAGGCATTGTGCGATCGCTACAGCAATAGCCCTCTAGCACTCAAAATTGTTTCTACCACAATTCAGAATTTATTTGATGGTGCGATCGCTGCTTTTCTTGCAGAAGATACGATTATTTTTAATGGCATTCGTCGCCTGCTCGACTCTCAGTTTGAACGGTTGTCAGCCCTCGAACAGACAATTATGTACTGGCTGGCAATTAATCGCGAATGGACGACCATCGCTGAACTTAAGGACGACATTTTGCCTGTTGTGCCAAAAGCTCAAATTTTGGAAGCGTTAGAAATTTTGTATGGACGCTGCCTGATTGAATGTCAGAGGAGCCAATACACACAGCAGCCTGTTGTGATGGAGTATGTGACGGATCGGTTCACAGCAGCGGTCGTTCAGGAACTACAAGCCTCTAATCTTTCACTGTTTCTCAATCATGCTCTGCTGAAGACAACGGTAAAAGACTACATTCGCGATAGTCAGACTCGATTAGTTCTAGGAGCCATTGCAGAGCAATTTCATAAACAGTTGAGTTCTACTGGAGCGATTGCTGCTCATCTAACTGAGCTATTAATGATGTTGCATCAATCGCCCATGCTGCAATCAAGCTATGCCGCAGGTAATTTGATCAATCTTTGCCAATATATCCAATCTGATCTCACTGGGTATGACTTTTCTCATCTCACGATTCGTCATGCCTTTCTACAGAAAACAAATTTGCACCGGGTTAATTTTTCCCATGCGAATTTGATTCATACTGCGTTCATTCAACCGCTTGCGAATGTTTTATCAATCGATTTTAGTTCCGATGGCCAATGGCTTGCTACAGGAGATGTCAGTGGCCAGGTAAGAGTGTGGCAAGTTGCGGACGGTCAACCCTACCGCCTCTGGGAAGGGCATGGACTTTGGGTCAAAGCCGTTTGTTTCAGTCCCAACGATAGATACCTTGCCAGTGGCTCCTATGATTTCTTAATCAAGCTCTGGGATGTGCAAACAGGGCAGTGCTTGCAAAAACTAGGCGGGCACAAGAACGTTATTATGGCGATGGACTGGAGCCTGGATGGGCAAGTTCTTGCCAGCGTGGATTGGTTTACGGTGAGATTGTGGCAGGCCACAACCGGGCGATGCCTCGCCGAACTGGAAACAGGCGCTCAAGCCATGAACACTCATATCGCCTGTCATCCGGCACAAAATGTATTTGCCCTTTGTGTAGATGGTCAGGTTCAGCTCTGGCGCCTCGATGCTGGCGCAATAACTCCACAGGAAAAATTCTGCTGCACTCACACGCTAACAGGTCATCGCGCCTTGGTTATGTACTCAGCCTGGCATCCAGACGGTAGACGACTGGCAACAGCGTCTCACGATCAGACAGTGAAGGTTTGGGACGCCGAAACAGGAGAATGTTTGATGACACTGCAAGGGAATAGCCCAATGTGGACAGTGCTTTGGCTCCCTGATCAGCGCAGTGTGGCAAGCACCACCTCGGATGGATTGCTACAGGTATGGGATACTGAAACGGGTCAATGCACCCGTACCGTTCGGGCGCATAATAGTACGATTTGGTCGCTGATTGCCCATCCCGCTCGCTCGTTTGTTGCAACGGGCAGTGAAGAACAAAGCGTTAAATTCTGGAATATTGAAACGTGGGATTGCTTGAGAACGTTTCAAGGCTACGACGATAGTATTCTAACCCTTGGGCTTAGTCCCAATGGGCAAACACTGGCAGCAGGCTCTCAAGATCAGGCGGTGCGGTTCTGGAACCTGGAAACCCAAACCTGTACAAAAATCCTGCGCAATCGCACCAATTGTACATGGCAGGTAAACTGGCATCCTCAGAAACAACAAGTAGCGATCGGTGGTCTGGACGGCAGCTTTAATATTTGGGATGTGGCGACAAATGAGTGTCTGAAAATCAAGCACGATATGGTTGGAGTCGTCCATACGTTGGCATGGCATCCTGATGGCATTCACATTGCGATAACGACCAGCTCGGATTATTCCCTAAAAATCTGGAACGTAGAGACTCAGGAGTGCGTGCGCACTTTACAGGGAAACGTGAGCATGATTAATGCACTGCGCTGGAGTCCAGATGGTCGCTTCCTAGCAAACAGTTCTGCCAATTACACAATGCGGGTATGGGACATGCACACTGGAGAATGTCTGCATACGCTGCAAGACCATCTCAATGCTATCCCCTGGATTAGTTGGAGTCCCAATAGTCAACAAATTGCTAGTGCATCTCGCGACGCGACCGTGCGGGTATGGGATGTGAGTACAGGTCAATGTCTATATGTTCTACAGGGAGACTCCTGGTTCTGGACGGTGGAATGGAGTACCGATGGCACAAAACTGGTGAGTGCCAGTCAGGATGGGTGGATTCAAATCTGGGAGGCTGCAGCAGGCAAATGCTTATTGGCTTTTCAGGGACACTCAACCTGGATCCGTCGGGTTCTTTGGGCACAGCAGGATACCATGCTTATCAGCGCAGATGGAAACGGCGCGATCCGGTTATGGAATGCTCAAACCAGTCAATGTCTCTATACTCTGCAAGCCGATCGCCCCTACGAAGGTATGAATATTACCGGGGTGACAGGCATTACTGAAGCGCAGAAAAACTCGCTGATTAACCTGGGTGCCATTGCAGATGCACCGCCGACAGCGTCAACGGTAGCACCGAGGGCGCTCGAAAGGCCGCTACTCGTTCCAGTGCAGGCTGTGCCGCAAATCTTAAATCTACCGCAGCTGAGCGATCGCCCTACGATACCATCGCTGATTACCGCAACTCAAACCGAAGCTGCTGAGGCCGTTAACTCAGTCATGAAGGATTTAGAGATAGAAAATTCAGGGATAGGATATTCAAAAACCTATGTAGAGCGATCGCCAATCGAATCTATTTGCTATGAAACGCTGATGCAGCCCGGTTCTCTGGTACGGATACAGGCTCCTAAGTTAATGGGAAAAACATCGTTGATTAACCGTGTACTGAATCAGGTTAGGCAGGTGGGATATCGCATCGTGAATCTCAGCCTTGATCTAGCGGATAAAAGCATCCACTTTAAGGACATCAACCGCTTCATGCGCTGGTTCTGCGCGATTGTTAGCCGTGAACTGGGACTGGTTAACCAGATTGATGAATACTGGAATGAAACTGAACTGGGAACAAAAATTAGCTGCACAAGCTACTTTGAAGAATACCTGTTACCCCAGACAAATGCGGCAGTTGTCTTGAGTTTAGATAACGTCGATCTGCTGTTTTCCTATCCACAAATCTCAGCAGATTTCTTTAGCCTGCTGCGGTCGTGGCACGAAAAAGCGAAGAATCACCCCATCTGGAAACAGTTGCGATTGCTGCTAGCACATACTACCGATGCTTATATTCGCCTGGATATCAATCAATCTCCCTTTAACGCGGGTCTGCCGATCGAGCTATTAGAATTTACCACAGAGCAAGTGCAAGACCTGGTTCAGCAGTTTGGCTTAGAAGGGCGGATTGCCACCATTGAACCTATAGTTAGGCTGGTCGGCGGACACCCTTATCTGCTAGAGCAAGCCTTTACTTATTTGAAAAAACATCCGCAGGTCACGCTTGATCAGTTCCTCATCACTGCCCCAACTGAAGCCGGAATTTATTCCCACCACCTACGAGACTATTGGCCAGCCCTGCAAAAGCATCCTGCCCTAATCAATGCCTATCGAGCGATCGTCACGTCTCCGGCTCCGCTCGCGATCGATCCGAACACAACTTATCAATTGCATTGCATGGGACTGGTTAAGTGTGTTGGCAATCAAGTGGCAGCAAGGTGTGATTTGTACCAGAAGTATTTTTCGGCGTGGCTCTAATTACAGTCTTATTGACGACTCATTAGCCCCGGTAGAGACTGAGAAAGATTGAGCAGAACGGAAATGTACTACCTATCCGTTTCACGCAGTACCCTAACAGTGCAAATATGGGCATCGTGTGGAATAGGACGAGTTTGACATACTCAGTAAACCCTTGTGCCGTGCTAGATTTGCCTTATGCAGCCGCCGTCAGCAAACTCATCGCCTCCGATTGAACCCCTGCAAGGGGTGGTAGAGCGCATCACCTACCACTCTGAAGAATCGGGCTACACGGTTGCACGACTGAAAGCCCCTCGTACCAGCGAATTGATTACGATTATTGGCAGCTTTGCCAATGTTCAGGCAGGGCAAACCCTTCAATTGGAAGGTATTTGGCGGGAGCATCCAAAGTATGGAACCCAGTTTCAGGTTACACATTACCGGGAAACTAAACCTGCAACCCTCACAGGCATTGAGAAGTATCTCGGCAGTGGGCTGATCAAAGGGGTTGGCCCTGTCACAGCCAAACGTATTGTGGCTCACTTCAAACTCGATACCCTCGACATTATCGAGAACGAAATCCAACGCCTGATTGAAGTTCCTGGCATCGCCAAGAAACGGGTCAAGATGATCCAGACCGCATGGGAAACCCAAAAGGCGATCAAAGAAGTGATGCTGTTTCTCCAGGGGCATGGGGTTTCCACCACCTATGCCGTCAAAATCTTCAAGCAATACGGCAATGAATCCATTGAAACCGTCACCCAAAATCCCTATCGTCTCGCTACCGATGTTTATGGCATCGGCTTTGTCACTGCTGATGCGATCGCCCGCAACTTAGGCATCCATCCCAACTCCGAATTCCGTTATCGGGCTGGCATTCTCCATGTCTTGAGTGAGGCTTCAGAAGACGGACATTGCTTCTTGCCGCAACCGGAACTGGTAGAAAAGACCGTGGTTCGCTTAGCCCTGCCTGAACATCGGATTGAGCCGGATGACATCCTGGCTCTAACCACCGATATGGCTATCGATGAAGAACTGGTTATGCAGGGAGGTCCACCCCAGTTTCAAGGGCAATTCCTCTGCTATGCCCCTCCCTTCTTTCACTCCGAGCAGGGACTTGCCAATCGTGTGAAGCGGCTCTTGAGCAATCCTGTTTCTGTAGATGTGGAGCGGGTGAATCGGTGGATCGATCGCTTTACCGAGAAAACGGGTCTTCAGCTATCGGAGCAACAGCGGCAGGCGGTGGTGATGGCGGCCTCGCATCGGGTCATGATCCTCACAGGTGGCCCTGGTGTGGGTAAATCCTTCACCTGTCGCACGATTGTTGCCTTGTGGAAAGCAATGGGGAAGGCGATCGCCCTGGGTTCCCCAACCGGACGAGCAGCCCAGCGGTTAAGTGAAATGACGGGACAGGAAGCCAAAACCATTCACCGCTTGCTGGAGTTTGACCCCAAGCACATGAAATTCAAGCGGGATAGTGAGAACCCAATTCCCGCTGATGCGATTGTCATCGATGAAGCCTCCATGCTGGATCTATTTCTGGCGAACTCTTTGGCAAAGGCTGTTTCGCCGGATGCTCATTTACTTTTGGTGGGAGATACTGACCAGTTGCCCAGTGTGGGGCCAGGAGCGGTGCTGCATGATCTCATTGCCTCGGGTTTAATTCCAGTGGTTCGACTCACCGAGGTCTTTCGCCAAGCCCAGGCATCGGCCATTGTCAGCAATGCTCATAGGATTAATAGTGGAGAATTTCCAAAACTGGAATCTGTTTCTAATTCTCCACGTACCGATTGCCTGTGGTTCAATGTCGCTGAACCGGAGCAAGGGGTACAGGCGATTCGTGATCTGGTGACGCATTTGATTCCAAAGCTGGGTTTTGATCCCGCTCAAGATGTTCAGGTGCTTTGCCCTATGAGCCGAGGTGATGTGGGAACTCGTAAGCTGAATCAAACCTTACAGGAGTTAATTAATCCACATCACTCTGGTAAAGCTGAATTGGTGCGAGGAGGAATGACCTTAAGGGTAGGCGATCGCATTCTCCAATTGAAGAATGACTACAACCGGGAAGTATTTAATGGCGACCTGGGCGTGATTACAGCAATTGATGTGGAAGAACAGGAAGTGAGTGCTCAATTTGCGGGGCGTGAAGTGACCTATGATTATGCGGATCTGAATGAAATCACTCTGGCTTTTGCCACCACAATTCATAAATCTCAGGGAAGTGAATACCCCGTTGTCGTGCTTCCGGTGTTTATGCAGCACTATGTGATGTTATCACGCAATCTCATCTATACCGGACTCACCCGTGCTCGAAAACTGGTGGTTCTGGTTGGAGATTCAAAAGCGATTGGCTTAGCAATCAAACAGGTGAAAGATCAAGAGCGTTATACTCTCTTGGATTATCGATTGTCAGTAGAGGGAGCGATCGCCTGATCAAAGATAATGCGCTTGTGATTCATTGATGGAGGGATAGGACAAAAGATAGAAATTTATCAGTAAGTGAGGAAAATACGGATGGATTTTGTAAGATTTACGCTACAAGAGATGAAAGACTCGTTACGGAAATGGTAAAAATAAACATGGAGTAAGGAGTCAATTATCCACCTATTGGGAACCAGAGAAAAACTTATGGCACCACGGAAAGGGCGATCGCCCGTTTCAGCGAATGTGAGTCAGCAATCTCTTGAGCTAGCAACGAGTGCATTAGCAGATTTACCTGAGAAGCCGAAGACGAACTACTCGTTGCGGGAAGCGATTGGTCAGTTGCAGGATGTAATCAACACAGCATTAGAGCGAGGTTATTCCCACCAGGAAGTAGCTGAGATGCTGGGTGAGCAGGGTATCCGTATTAGTCCAGCGTCTTTGAAGTCGTATTTGGCTGCGGCCAATCGCGAGGCAGCAGGAACCCCGAAGCGGCGACGTACATCGAAGAAGACTAAAGCTGAGCAGGTAGAAGCAATTTCAACCCCTATTCCGTCGAGCACGGAAAGCGCTCCTGAAGCGGAAGTGCTTCCTAAAAAGACTCGTGGGCGCAGAACTGCGAACTCAGAGAAAGCATCCGATGATGCCAAAGCTCAGATCCCTCCTCGACGGGGACGGGCAGCGGCGAAAACGAAGACATCTGAAGAGGTGGCAACCCAGGTCGAAAGTGTTCCCGAACCTGAACCTGTTTCTCCAAAGAAACGTGGACCACGGACTGCAAATAAAGCGAAAGCTCCATCCACCACAAAAGGACGCAAAGCTCCATCGACGGGTACGGGTACTCGCCGGAAGAAGGCTGGTGCTTCATCCTGATGGTGGAAGGGCGATCGCTTTTATAAATGGGGATAGATTGGATGCTGATTGCTTTTAGTATGAACTCCCACCTCAGCTAATAGCACAGTGGAAAGTTCAGCAACGCTAGCGATTCTCCCAACAAAGCCAAGAAGTTTTCTCTACTTCTTGGCTTCGTTGTTAGTCCTCTTGAAGGAAAGCTCCCCCAAATGCCGGTTTCATAGATTGGGAACGCCGTCTACTTAGAAGATTTTTCGGCATCTCAACCAGCTCCGGAGCACTAGAGGGTTCCTCAATCATAGATCCATCTACCGGATTGGAAGAAGCACTTGAATGAACAGGCTTCATAGGTGGACGAGAGGAAGAGGATTCAGAGGCACCCATATAAATAGTTTGGTGCTGCACAACTTGAGGCGCTGGGTCAATCTCAGATAATCGCCGACAGTAATTTAGCCATGCTTCCTGTTGGGAGAGTGCCAAAAGAACACGCTGACGAAATTGATCAGCCGTGATCTCTCCAGATCGCAGCTGATAAAACAGATGAATGGGCATCCAGTGCATTTCTGCCGCTTCCTGCATTAACTCGCGCGGCGTTTTTTCCTCTAAAGAGGAAGATAGAAAATCAAAAAACTTACCATCCCGTGTATTCGCTTCCGCCTGAAATGTGCAACGAATGATTCGCCGTTTTGAAGCAGCTTTTTTTGATTCATGTGTCATGGTTAAACTACCTCCGCTGGCTCTTCTAATAGATGAGGAAATACCTCACCGGAGTAGTACTCCAGTGCAGCATAGGGATCATAGAATCGGCAGCCCAAGCCTCGATCAGGAAACCCCTCTGGCAATTCAACGCCACCGTGAAACGAGACATTCATGTAAGTTGGGCGAAATCGAGTCTCAGTTAGCGCTTGCGCCAGGTACTCTGCCGTTCCCCCACAAAAAATGATCTCGTCGTAGCTCCGAGGCATTTCTTCGTCCATCCACTCCAGCAGATCTTTGAGATAGCGATCACGCGCCTGTAAAATGCTCTGCCGCAATCGACCCGCTTCCGCCAGTTGCTCAGGGCCATGTCGGTGGCGCGTAATCGGGAACAGCTTTTCTAACTTCACTTCATGCCCTGCCGCACAGATTGCTTCAGCTAGCGCCTCCAGTGAAGTCTGATCCTCGCTGCTGTTTTGGACCAACCGAAGCATATGCGAGAAGCCCAAATACTCACTGCGCCCCCCAACATCATTTTGAGGCACCCCATGGCGAGTGACGAGTGCCGTTGCGTTGCGGAACCCGATCATAAAGAAGACACAGGTACGATCTAAATAAGCAGGGTCATTCATCTCTTTATATAAGGAGATACCGCGACCCTCTGACAGAAAATCAACCTGAGCCTTGACTCGATAGACACCGGTTGGTGTTTCAAATTCGCTCAGAGCTTCGACTAGTTGGGGCATGATCCGCTCAGCTGCTGCCATCTCACTCGGAGGGAGCAAGCCAGCGATCGCAGCTGAGAATTTCTGGGGCAACTGATTCTGAACGGCTGCACACCACACAGACGACAGAATCTTGGGAATCATGCGATCGCCCTTCACCTGATTGACCACCAACCGCGCTTCCAGGGAACGGGCATAAGTGCCAACTGCAAAAACCTTGCCGTCGTACTTCACCCAGGACTGTCGCTCCGGGGGCAAAGATGACTTGAAACGAGGTGGATCAAACTGATTAGGGTTCAGTTCTTTCAAGTGAGGCTCAGTGGCGATCGCTCCAATTTTTCCATCAGACAGTTGATAAACCGATTTATCAACTGAAGTGCCAGGGTCATCAATCAATAACAAAATTGGAGCAAACTTACTTCGACGTTGGTTCATGACATCCTCCATTGAGATGCATATAACTTGCAGCCAGTTGCAGATGCAATGGCATGTTGATGTTGAGACATGAGAATCACTCGTGAATGTGGACAAGTGCGAGCAGCTTTAAATCAATCACTGCTCTGCTTTTTGAATTAAGTACAAATACCTGGCAAATCAGCCTAAAAAACGTGGCAAATGTGGAGCATTTTTGATCGCGTTTTTCTGCTTTAGTGCCGTTTTGGGTGACCTGATCTGATCCGAGTTCTGAAACCAGCCAGAATCAAGACAGATGTGGAATGTGATGAACGGACCAAAAAAATCGCGACTTCATCAATTTCACTCCTTTTAAGGTAACGAATGCGATCGCATTTTGAGCGGCAACACAACTCAAGCTTAATTTTTGTAGTGAAGGAGTTTTATTTCTTGGAGAATTCCAGCTATGTAGAGATACGGCTATTCTCTAGCCTAATGTAAATAAAAACCGCTATCCCCTTTCCCAATTCCAGTAAATTAGCAACGAGCATTTTGAGCGTGCGCAGTTTACCCAGTAGGGAAAAGCTGCAAGAAATTAGCGGGAGAAGAGTGATTAGCTTTGGTGAAGAATTGCCGGACTCTACCAAAAGATCAAGTCGGCTTTAACTAAAATCCTTACCAACTTGCGTCGAAGGGTAGATCCTACTCAAAGCTGACTCAGTAGAATGTGGATAGAGCAAAATATTGCTCAAGTAAAACAAATTTCATTTCAGGATTGGCTGCTCCACACTTGCCGACGACTGAAATGGGATGCCCTATTCCAATAACGTAACTATGAACCGTAGAAACCGCGCGCCTCGCATGGAGGCAGTCCTCAGAAATGAGGAAGAGCGTCGTGCCGCCTATGCCACGCTCAGCCAACTTAACCTGACATTCAGCGAATTTGTCCGTCATGCTCTGTGTGAGAGGAAGTTGCCGCCTCACACCACCGATTTCCCGATGTACCGACTCGCCGTCAGGTTTCTGTGGGTCCAGTACCGGATACTCAACAATTTGCGCTACTTCAAAGCACAGGCACGACTAGGCCGTATCCCTCCTCTGGATATGCCTATCCTGGAAGCTGCAATTACCGAAAATCAGCAAATCAGCCAGGCAATCCTGGCTGCAATTCATTCAACAGAATCACGCAGGGATATAGATTGGATGCTGCAGCCAATGCCTCAATCTGATGGAGAGCCCACGATCTGTAATGAAGAAACGAGATAGCGAACGTTAAAAGGCAGATAGTATTGCCGCATAGGAAACCCGTCGAACTCACAATGGCTTGAGTAGGCCCTAACAGGTTTTGAGATACAACCTCAAAGCCTGTAGCTAAAAAGCTGGAATCGGCGTGGGAGCCTATATCTTATGCTCATGTAATAGCTACTCGCTATTACATGAACATGAAAAAAGATAGCCTGCCTTTTAGGCTATTTCTGTTAGCGTGCATTACTCAAAGTACGTTGCAGTATTCACGAAAATACATGTCCTAAAACAGAAAAGCCCTTCTGGAACGATGCCTATCTTAGTTCACACAAAACCTCGCAATGTATATAAAGCACTCAAGTATGCAATCAGTAAGCCAGGTGCCATCATCATTGCGCAAACCTTAGCATCCAATGCCGTTTCTGCCCTTGCTCATGAAATACTTTTAGTCTCTTATCTAAACCGGGATGTTAAGCGGCTACTTTACCATGGCAAGCTAGCCGTCGAGATAGGTATGTCACTTCCCTTTGAAATGTGGGAAGTCGTCATTATTGATCTCAGTGATGGCATAGGCTACGAGGAACACCCCTACATTCTGCCCCTACACACAGACCAAGAGCATGAGCATGTCCATCTTTTATGGCCCCGATTGAATGAGGAGGGAATATGCATCTGCGATAGTTGGGATTACTACAAAGCACAAAAGGTACTGCGGGAAATTTCGAAACGTTATGGTCTTCCTGAGCTTAAATTTAGTTGGGAAGTTATTGAAAATGCCCCTACCTTTGCCGAAGTTTACCGCGCCGACCAGCAGCAGGCAGAATACGAGCAGGGATTGCGCGATCGCCTACCAGATTTGTCAGTACGCCAGCAACTCTTAGCCACCATTAAAGAAAGTGCGGCTGACCAACCACGTTTACCGGAATTCATCCAACGATTGCAGCAGGAAGGGATTGAGGTCCGAGTAGACTTAAGCCGCCCTGGTATCAGTTTTAAATTGCACGGCGTAAAATTTCGAGGTAGCAGTCTGGGTCGAGGATTTTCGTTTCATGGACTGCACAAACACTTTGGAGTTAAGTACGACAGTGAGCAGGATGATGAGTTGATCACAAGCTTGATGGAGCGCCCCTTTGCCGTAATTGAGACAAGCCCTGAACTATATACGCCCTCAAGCAATGCATTATTGGAATTGCCAACTGACAGCCATCATTCTTATGAGGCTAATGAAGGATCTGACGTTGAATGGGAAACTGTACAAACTTTGATGGCCCCATACCAGTTCCATCTGGAATTCATCCGTCAATTGTACGAAGATGGTTTAATTGCAATGAGTAAGAAGAAACAGCTCGCCTTTGGTACACGTACTTTAGACGGATCTGATGAAGGTATCGTCGGCCTGAATGCAAATGGTGAATTTGAGAACTTTGATTCGCCAGGAAATCCTCAGAGTAATTTCTGGCTGGCTCGCAGTGAGCAAATAGACCGATTAGTGATTGTTGATAATCCCTTGGAGGCGATCGCTACTTATCTCATGGAGGCAGATAGCCCAACAGTTCAGGGAGCAGTGTATTTGGCGGTGAGCAATTCTGAAGGGATACCTGTGGACTGGCTCGATGAAATTGAGGTCGTGCGCCTATCCGTTACTTGCACGCAGGAGGTGCAAAACCAGGTTCAGGCTCTTGTCCCAAGGAGTCAAAAAATTGATCCAGGGCATGCCGAAGGCTGGGTGGGACGATGGAAAGTACAACAGGAGGAAGGCCAGCGGGAAAAGCAAATCCTTCCCGACCTCAATTCATCTTACAAGGCAGAAATCGAGCTTTAACATATACGCTTTGTAGGACATGGAAAAGTGTGAGGGCTTTGTCCTCACACTTTTCCATGTCCTAACCAGGATGACCTTGCCATCCCTCCTCAGTTTCCATTTACTTCCACTTATAGGAGCAAAAGTCTCTACTGCTGGTTATTATCGCTTGAGGGGAGTAAAATCTAATGATAATACTTCTTGCTCTCTTGTTCCTTAAGCCAATAAGAAAGTCATGGCTTCTTTTCAACCATGGAGCTACTCCAGCAAACTCTCCAGGCGATCGCTCCTTGTTGGGGGAACAGCATTAACCGCTGGCCTTCTCACTCAAGCCCAACGGGGACGTGCTCAAACTGGATCGGCTCAGCCTGTTCAAACAACACGGCGAACATTACGGGGGATCTCGTTCATCAGTCAACCATTGATTTAACGCATCCTCGCTCATCACAATCGGATTAGCTAACAATGCTCCCCAGGCGAATAGCTCTGAACGATCCTATGGCGATGAACCGTTTCCACAAATGGTGAGACGGTTGCAAGCTGCGGTTGTGGCCAATGGTACGTTTTTCAATACGGCTGCTGCTCACCGGGAGGTCATGGGCAATATGGTGGCGGGTGGTCGATTTCTTCGCTATCGCGGCTGAGAAACCCGTGGCACGACCTTCAGCTTAAAGCAGGGCAATCAACCGGAAATGATTACCCCCAATGTCGAGAGCATCCCTCGCCCGTGGGAACAATACTGGTTTTCGATCACCTGTGGTCCTCGACTCTTAAATGCTGGACAAATTGCAATCGATGCTCGTGCTGAAGGCTTTACCGTTTCTCATCTGGTCAATCCTCAAACCCCTGCTGACCGCTCTGCCATTGGATTTTCAGAGGATGGCACGACCCTGTACATGACAACCTTTATCACCAGTGTTTCGTTGCGGCAGGCGGCTGAAGTCCTGCGCGAGATCGGAGCCTATCAGGCTATGAACCTGGATGGGGGTGCATCGGTCGCTCTGGCTTCACGAGGTAATATCTTGTATCCAGCAGGGCGCAATTTTACCAATGTAATTGCTGTTTATGACAGCGGGAGTCCTGCTCCTGGCGAACTACAAGAGGCTTGGCAGCAATTTCAACAGGGCGAGCTTTACCCGGAATTACCATAAGCAGTTGTGCTTTTCAAAGGAAGGAGATCTTTCGCTGATCCCTTGTAGGAGAAGCAAGCAACGAAAAATTGGTTCGTGCTTCCAGTTCTGGGAAAAATCAAAAAGTAACGTGATAAATTTCCCAGAACCTGTGGATGTTCTAGCTCAAGCACGAAGAATGCCCTCAAGTCCCATACTGCCGGGAAACAGTCTTTGCATTCCTTTTCAAGCAAGCTGAGACAAGAAAACAGATTAACTTATGATGATGGTGCTTGCACCAGAGAAATAAGTTGTTTCAGAATTTGGATCACGGTATGAAACTGGTTATCACGGCGGGTTGAGAGGGTGAATTTATCTGAAATATTATACTCTCGCGTTTGTGGGTTCAATTTGACAAAGAGGTAGTCCTCAACCGTTGTAATCAGTCCGTACGAAGCATTTCCATCTTCTGGATTTGCGATCATATACGACAGGGTTTGCGGTAGAGCTTGCATCACGCTGAAGCCGTAGCGTTTTGTCTCTAGAAGAATAAACCACAGTCGATTTTGCAGGACCAAAACATCAATCAGTCCATCCAGGATCTGATCTTTGTCTTCAATTTCAATAGAGACGTACTTTTCCCCCTTCATTAGGTAGGGCGGGTCATATAGCCCTAATAGTTCCAGGATGGGAGCCACCATGATCAAATTCACGGTACTTTCGGTAATAGCCCCTTCGGCCTGGTAGTACTGGTAACGGGTTCGCAGGCGATCGCACGCATTCATTTCCTGAAGTGTCAAATCAGGAAATTGATCGAGCCATTCTGGAAAGAAACTTCGAGTAGGTGCTTCTTGGGTGAGAAGAGATCGTTGGCAAGCACTGACGCAGGAAGAACAGGAGAGATTTGTTCCGCTCTGTCCAGATTTTGTTGTTGAGTTGCGATCGCAGACGGATAGTCTCAAGGGTCTGCGTGAGAAGATGCAGGAGTATAGGGATAATGGGGCACAGTTAGGTTGGCTGATTGATCCTCAAAATAAGCGAGTAGAAGTTTACCGTTCAGGTAAGGACGCTGAGGTGCTAGACAACCCAACTACGGTATCGGGTGAAGCCGTTTTGCCCGGATTTACGCTCTCATTGAAACACATTTGGACTTAGCGATCGCCCCGGAAACTTCACGTAACGCGATCGCCCTTCTCCTATCAACCGCGATCGTCTCCCTCCTATCGTTCCACTTCCAAAACAGCGCTCGCTTTCCAAGCATCACATTTCTCAAGATACCTGTGAAGAATATGGGGTATATCTTGTCAGGGAATAGTCTTTACGTTTTTGAAAGACTGGAAACGGAGTGTGAGTAAAGACTCTAACTCTTGTTTGTGAAGCGTATGACACTGCTCCAGACAACCGAGGATCGATCGTTTGAACACATAGAAGTCAGGCTAATAGACGGAGTACAAACATTATTTTTGACAAACTTCCATAACCGCTCAATCAAATTCAAATTAGGCGAGTAAGCTGGCAAGTAAAGCAGTTCAATGTTTAACGATTGCATTAACTCCATCACCAATACACACTTTTGATATCGCGTATTGTCCAGCACCAACGTGTTCGGGATACTCAACTCCAATGCTGCAAGTTTATGCAATAACTCGCAGACACTTGAGCAATCTCCCAATGGAGATATCCTTGGCACTTGAGGTACAGCGCTTCCACTTTTCGTTGCAGACGAGGGTGAGGATGATGAAAGCGTTCGTAATGCAGTTGTTCAATCTCTTCGTTTGTGAAGCTGAGTTGGATCAAGGTAATGATTGAGACTAGAGTTTTCTCCTATTTTCACTCCTTCACAAAGAAGAATCTATGTCCCGGCAAAGTATAGCCATCGCTCAGCCAATGTCAGAGTGACATCAGTTACTTGCCTTAACTGTGAACATAGACGTGTAATGGGTTCAGGCAATACGCTTGTTCTTCAACATTTACTCCATGACATCACGAACTTCCGTCATTGGCAATTTACTTTCTGCTCAAGTTTCTATCCAAGGCACCCGTTTATTGTTGTGGCATCATTTTGGAATTGATGCCATTCCTCTTCAAAAAGAGGAAACCGAAGGCGTTGCGGGTCATAATCCTGGGGAATGGCGCAGAACCGTCTTGATGCTTCCCAGTCGTCAGCTATTTATCTATAACACCTACGTGTTCAGTTGCATTCGAGCAGCAGCCCCCTTTATTAAACGGGGTAAGTCATTACAACTCGCTGTTTCAGCAACACTTCAAGTAGAAGAAGAAATTATTCCTATTACCGATCGCTTTGTGCCTAAAAAGCCAGATCTTATTGAACGGGGTCAAGCAGTTGGGGAATTACCTCCTGTATTTGTCCATATCCAGGGTGTTAAAAATCCTTCCACCGGACGGCGCAATATTCGTTATCGAGTAGCTGCTGCTCCTGGTTGGACTTGCCAGTTTACTTTGCAGTGGGACAAAACTGTCGTTTCCCGTGAGGAAATGGAGGCTCTATGCCTAAGTGCAGGTCAATTGATCGGCCTTGGAGATGGCCGCACCATTGGATTTGGACGATTTGATGTGAAGTCCTTTGTCGTGGCTGACACGTCTTAGGAGGTGTCAGTTCACCCACACCCTGAGTGTGGGGCCCACAGGGTAAGGCAGGCGGGATACGTTGGGACCCCCTATGGCAAGGTTAGTTGGGGTGTGGCCAGGTCCGGCAAGGTCCGATACGACAGGGATTCAACAATGCGAAGGAAACGGCAGTCAAAACCAATTTGGCAACAAACTCGAAAACGAATTTGGCGGCGCGATCGCGGTAAATGCCAGGGACCTTACTGCGAGGATAAACCGCTCGGCTCGTTGCCCCTTCGTCACGCACACATCGATCACATCAAGGAATTGCGGTACGGGGGAACTAACGCAGACTCCAATTTGCGTACACTCTGCCGCTTTTGCCACACCCTAAGGGCGAATAAATCGCATCAGGGCATGATTGCTCAAGCATTACGTGATGGTGTAATTCCCCCTCATTGGCGATCGCTTGTATGGGAGTAAAAACCCATGAAACTCACTCGATACCCACCTCGCTTTGAATGGCGCGATCGCCAATGTTATTACCTTGATCCACACGGGGGGCTACTAACCCCTGTTAGTGCGATTTTAAGTGCAACTAAAACACTACAGGAATGGGCACAACTGAAAGCATGGCGAGAGAGAGTGGGTGAGGCGGAAGCAACTCGCATTTGCCGGGAGTCTACTACACGGGGCAAAGAACTTCACAGACGGATTGAACGCTACTTGTTGAAGCGATCGCTTCCCCCTTGCCCTGAATCCCTGGTTCCGTGGCGAGATAGCATCGCACCTGTATTAAAGGAATTACATCATGTTCACTTAGTCGAGGGAGCCGTATTCCATCACGGTCAAGGATATGCAGGGACAGTAGATGCGATCGCCGAATATGAGCAACAGGGCTTATGCCTATTCGATTGGAAAACGGCGACGAGTTTACGCAAAGAGGAATGGATCAGGGGCTATAAACTCCAGGTCGCTGCCCTCTGGGGTGCGATTCAAGCTACCTATGGCCTCACCTTGGAAAAGGCAGCCATTGTGGTTGCACTGCCTCAACAGGAGGCTCAGTTATTTTGGCTAGATCTTATAGCCATCCAAGATCTGTGGCTGGAGTGGGAAGCGAAGATCCAGCAGTGGAGAGAGAACACAGAAAACGCTGTCCGAGAGAATTTGTAATCTACGCCTACCACTGACTACTAAGGGAGCGACGGCAGTCATATTGAAGGCTAATCCAAGCGGAGTTTTCGAGAATTCTTTTCTGTTGAGTTCAATATGCAGGTAGTAGCACTCAAAATTCAAGTCTATCGCTTGTGGAAGAACTATCTCACCTATTATGAATCCGTACTCGTGCTACCAGACCAATTTAAAGTGGACATTCGGAAGGAGTTTGGTGACCTGCGACGGCACAGTACCTGGGAAAAGGCATTTTGCCGCTACTCCGCATTGCATTCCCGTATTGGATTACTTGATGCCGATCGCCTCATCCGTATTGATTTCAACTTCACTCCAGATCGGAATGATTACATTTATCGGCATCAAATTTTTGATGAATGGCTTTCTCTCCCTGAAGGCCCAGATCTAATCAAAACAGGATTAGAAATTTTATCCCGAAAATACACACAGGAGCCGAGGGAAAAATTAAGTGGATTTTTGAAACTAATTCAAGAACGGCAAACCCCTTAAAACTCTTCAGGCAAACCAGCAAGAGCCTGGCAGCAGAACCCTTGACTTATCGTCATTAGGGTAACTCCCTCATCTCCATAAAGTACTACTAATTTTGCTTAGAGAGTATATTAGGACTAATTGGCCTAAACCATTCCCTAAAACTACCAATCGATTAGCTTGAGGCTCCAATCAAAATCCGCTACTCTGAAATAAAACTGATGTACTGGAAAAAGAGCAATGTCCAAGAGTAATTCAGGTTGCTATGTGCTAGATCGAGAGGAACTATTCCGCATTCGTGACCTGAAACTATTGACAAGCGATCGCGACTATATCTTTTTTGCCCTCCAGCTTGATTTTCCTGGCAAACTGAACCCTAAAATCGACGTTGATGCCTTTTGCGATCGTTGGGAACTGGATGAAGGCGACCTCTACAAAGCCCTGGGTGAGTTACGGAAAAAGGGCGTAGTCGTTTCGATCGCAAGCCAAATCAGTCTTCAAATGCCGTCTTAGTGGCGTTTATGCTGCCAAAATGCAATTGATCGACTTAGGGAATAGAAGTGCCTCAAAACACTTCAAATATTCCCTAAACCTAGTCGGATTTCAATAATGGGCTGTGTCGGGCTGGGTAAGTCGTCTTCGTGATTACCATGCTGATTGCGATATTCTTTCATCTCAAAAAAGATGGTTTGCATATTCCACCGTTGGAAATGGCTTCCCTATATGCCCTCTGATTTAGTTCTTCTTGACCAATGGCGGTGGTTTGTTCTCCCTCAATACAGCGATCGCAGGCTGGTTGGGGAGATTCACGTTTCCGTAAGGTAGTCAATGGGAATTAGTATCAGCAGTTGATGGATCGAAGCTGTATTTCCGAATCAGGCACCAAGAGCGATGTTCTTCAGACAGGTTCCGCTGCCAGGAGCCATTGGTGCTCATGCAATCGCTGCCACGCTTGCTTAACGTGTTATGGATTAAAAGATTTTCGTTGCCCTAGCTGCCACTCCTCAACCGCAGCGATCGCTCGTTCGACATTCGTCGCTACCTGCGGATCTGCTTGCATCACCTAATGGGCGATCGCCAGCACTTCCAAACTATAAGGACTCTCATAGCCTTCGATCAGCCGAGTAACTCGGCCAAAAAGTGCTTATTGTTAAGGTTTCAGGGGGAGTTCGATTTGAAATGTTGAACCTTGACCGACGACGCTCGCTACATGGATACGCCCACCGTGAGCCTGAACAATTTGCTGAACGATCGCAAGCCCCAGTCCAAAGCCACCACTATCAAGTGATCTCGCCGTATCAACCCGGTAAAAGCGATCGAAGATATAGGGTAAGTCCGCTTCTGGAATGCCGATTCCGGTATCGCTGACTTGAACCACAGTCCAACCTGAATGAGGAATGAGTCGTAACAGTACTGATCCACCTGGAGACGTGTATTTACAAGCATTATTGAGCAAATTTTCAATCACTTGCCTCAGCAAATCTGGATCAGCCCAGACCTGAATTACTTGTTCTGGCTGCTCATAGTTGAGCTGAATGCCCCGTTCTTCTGCCAGTCTTCTAAATTGGGGAACGATATCCTCTAGAAATTGATTGAGGGTGAGCAGCTTGAGAAACTCGGGAGCGAGCCTTCCCTGGTGACGGGCCAGGAGCAACAGATTATTCACCAGAGAACCCATTGATTTAGAACTCTCTACGATATTTTCGAGTGGTGTTTGGAACCGAGAATCATCATATGCCAGCATCAACCCGACCTGAGCATTGGTCAAGATGGCGGAAAGGGGCGATCGCAACTCGTGGGAGGCATCGGCTGTAAAGCGTTGAAGTTGTTGATAAGATCGCCGAATTGGCTGCATGGCAATGCCACTCAGTAGCCAACCCGTTAAACCAATTAACCCCAATGTGATCGGCACTGCTAGGGTTAATG
Source organism: Leptolyngbya sp. PL-A3 (assembly GCF_039962325.1). Classification (NCBI taxonomy): domain Bacteria; kingdom Bacillati; phylum Cyanobacteriota; class Cyanophyceae; order Leptolyngbyales; family Leptolyngbyaceae; genus Leptolyngbya; species Leptolyngbya sp. PL-A3. Next base: position 7,394 of record NZ_JAMPLB010000074.1, on the reverse strand, counting down.
CAAGCTGAAGCTGTTGCAAGTCATTGTGGGTTTCTGTCAAGGGTGTTGCAACTTGCAAGTAGCCCAGTGTCCCCGTTCGCCCCTCAACGGGTAGCGTAATCTGGCGCAACCACTGATGTTGCTGTAACAGGGGATCAGTAGGCTGAATCGTTTGATAACCCGGGGGAGTATTGAGTTGATTAGCAGGAGCGACCCCAAAAAAACGAACCAAGCGTCCTTGGGCGTTATACCAACGTACATAGATCAAATCTTCGGCGAGTGGGTGAGAACCACTCCCTAGTAGAGGAAGACTAGTTAAATCAACCGTAGTTTGATTCTGGCGAACATCGTAATGAACACTCGCCGCCATAATTCGAGTTTTGTCGAGCAGCAGGCGATCGAGCGCCTCTCGTTTGTCTTGCACCTCAATCTGGTAAATGACGCCTGCAAACAGCACCAGAATGCTACCCATCGAGAGGGTAAACCATCGGGCTAGATTGCGGCGACTCTGATTAAACACATTCTGCTGCGAATAAGACTGTGATTCCGGTAAGGATTAATTCTCAGGCGGAGATAGTCGATACCCCATTCCATAAATACTCTCAACCCAATCACTGGCTTCTACAGCCTGTAAACGTTGACGAAGTTTACGCACTAAAACGGTCATAGCATTGCTGTCTGGCTCGGTTCCCCATTCCCATACGGCTTGCTCAATCTGATCACGAGTCAAAACCTGTCGAGGATGGCGCATAAAGTGTTCTAGCAACTGAAACTCGCGGCTGGAAAGGGTGACAGATTTACCCCGTCTTTCTACTGTCAGCGAGTCAAGGTGGAGGGAAAGATCCTCTACATTCAGCGTATCTCCGACCCATAGAGGCGAGCGCCGCCTCAACGCCCGGACTCGTGCCATGAACTCGACTAAATCAATTGGTTTTACTAAATAGTCGTCGGCTCCCGCATCTAACCCCATCACTTTTTCAAGCGTTGTATCTCTTGCGGTAATCATCAAAACGGGAGCCGTCTTCCCTAGAGTCCGGTAATGCTGACAAAGATCTACTCCACTGATGTATGGCAGCATCCAGTCCAGGACCAAAAGATCATAGTCCTTCTCAGATAAAAGCCACTGAGCCGTTTTTCCGTCTTTGACACCATCCACACTATGTCCTGCCTGAGACAACGCAATCTGAAGTGGAAGTAGTTGTTTCGGATCGTCCTCGACTAGCAATACCTTCATGTTCCCGCTCAGCCTTCTGATGGCTTGCAGTTCTAGCATTGAATTTTGAGATAGAATTACACATCTCCTAAAAGCCAGATTTTAAGTCGCAAGCGTCTGTATTACAGTCAGGAAAGACGCGATGAGAATTAGGAACAGCAATCGCAGGTGATTAAACGCTGGTTACAGATATCCGGTGCAGAATTTTGGTTGCCACTGCCATTGGTGGCACTGGCGTTCTGGTTTGGCTCTAGCGTTTTGACGGCTCAAGAATTGCAGCGATCTCAGCCAACTGAAACGAAGCTTCAGGCAGATACTCAGCTTAAAGCCGTTGTGTCTGTGAATATCCTGCTCATTAATGCCGTGATTAACCGAAACCAAAACATGACACAGGTGAAGGTTGAAACAGCCGAATCGGTTGTGAAACGGATGGAACTAGAACTTGCCACAACTAATCCAGAACAACTTGAGGAAGCAATCGCCAACGAACTGCAATTATCGCGGCAAGAAGTGCGACAACTGGTTCGCTATGAAATTATTGAATAACTTTTGACTCAATACGCACTCCGCACAGGAGTAACAGCCGTGTCTACTTTTGAGCGATGCAAACGACGCAGCCCATTTAAGTCCAAGTAACTAAATCCTACTTTAGAGAAGAAGGGAAGCACGCAAAACAAAAAGGTTTCAGCCGTTTGATTGATCCAGCCTAAACCAGGGGGACCGATTAACCAGGCAATTGGGTAGCTAATCCAAAACGCTGTGAAATAGGTTGCGAGCCTGGTATAAAAGGTGGAAAGTTCCATTCCCTGCCCCCGTGTTTTTGCCCGTAAGGGCACCCAAACTCCCCAAAGAACTACGAGAAACGCCACGACACCGCAGAGATACCAAACAAATCGGGTTTCGTCAGTGGTGGATAAATCTGCAATCAGCCCACTCCCAATCACAATCACTTGAGTCCCCATCAGCGAAGCAATCAACGTCCAGTCTTTGGTCATGTGATGCATCGCCGTCCACGATAACGACAGCAGCAGTAGGGGAGTGGTGACGAACCAATCGATATAGCGGGCGTAATGGGTGATTTGTCCCGCGATCTCAATTTTTCCCTGCCCCATCGCCATTGCTAGATATGCTAGTCCCGACCAGATGGGGATGAAAGTAGCCACTAAATACTCATACTTAGGCACCCCGCGTGGATTGCGGCTCAGCGAGATGAAGTAAAGTGCCCCGATCGCCATCGCCAGAACATAAACCCAGTGGAATGTGGCTTGCCAGTCCATACGCTACTCCCGGTTGCTTGCTTCTTATTTTGAAAGACAAATGTGATCGAAAAGTGAGTTATCAGAATTAGGTGATCACATTTAGTTCACTATTCTCATCGACGCTAGAGGTAATAGGAAACAGTCTTAGGGCTGTCTAATTACTGAGTTTGAGTAGAAAAAACGCAATGGTTGAAGCACTGGCGAAACAATCCACATCGGATCACTGGCACCATTTGCCAGTGAAAGAGGTGGTTCAATCTCTAGGAACTGACCCTGAAACAGGGCTTTCCACACAAGCAGTCAAGGAACGACGCGATCGCTTTGGTGCAAACGAACTGGCTGCCCAGAAAGGTCAGAGTGCCTGGGTGCGTTTTCTCCAGCAGTTCAACCAACCGTTGCTCTACATCCTGCTGGCAGCAGGAATTGTTACCGCTTTTCTGCACGAATGGATTGATGCGGGCGTGATATTCGGGGTCACGATCCTCAATGCCGTGATTGGCTTTATCCAGGAGTCGAAAGCGGAAAATGCGATCGCTGCTCTTGCAGAATCCGTTACCACGGAAGCAACCCTCCTGCGGGATGGGCAAAAACAGGTTATTTCTTCTGGTGAACTGGTGCCAGGAGATTTGGTGCTGCTGTCGTCAGGCGATAAAGTCCCAGCAGATTTGCGTTTGATTGAAGTGTTTGACCTTCAAATCGATGAGTCAGGCTTGACCGGAGAATCTGTTCCCGTTGAAAAGAATCTCACCCCGCTGCCACCCGACACGCCTCTGGCAGAACGGGCAAATATGGCTTACACCGGCAGCTTAGTCACCTTTGGACGGGGTCAGGGATTGGTTGTTGCCACAGGTGAGCGGACTGAAACTGGGCATTTGTCCCAGATGATGCAGCAGAGCCACAGCCTGGAAACCCCTTTAACCCGAAAAATCGATCGCTTTAGTAAGACCCTGCTGTACGTCGTTCTGGCTCTGGCAGCCCTGACCTTCGCAGTCGGAGTTGCCCAGGGTTTTTCCTGGATTGAGGTCTTTAAGGCAGCGGTTGCCCTCGCCGTGAGTGCCATTCCCGAAGGATTACCTGCAATTCTGACCGTCACCCTGGCGATCGGAGTTTCCCAGATGGCAAAACATCACGCCATCATTCGTAAGCTGCCAGCCGTTGAAACCCTGGGCAGTACCACTGTCATTTGTTCCGACAAAACAGGAACACTCACCGAAAACCAAATGACGGTGCAGGAAATCTATGCCGGAGGGAAACTGTATCAGGTTAGCGGCGGCGGTTACGCACCAGAGGGAGAGATCACGCTTAGCGGGCAGCCCATCGATTTAGCCAAAACCCCTGCCCTTTTTGAATGTCTGCAAGCAGGGCTGTTATGCAACGACTCTCAGATTGAGGAGCAAGACGGCAACTGGACTGTGGTAGGCACCCCAACCGAAGGAGCATTGGTGACGGCGGCTCGTAAGGCAGGGCTAACCCCAGAATCTTTGGCAGAAACCCTGCCCCGCAGAGCTACCCTGCCGTTTGAATCTCAGTTTCAGTACATGGCAACCTTGCACGGTCGCAGTTCTAAACAATTAATTTACGTCAAGGGTTCCATTGAGGCGATCCTCAATCGATGCCACCAGATGCTGGATGCTACGGGAAATCCAACCACCCTTGATGCAACTGCAATTGAACGAAGAGTCGATCGCATGGCAAAACGGGGGTTGAGGGTGCTGGCTTTAGCGAGAAAAGCTCCTACCCGTTCCAAATCCTCCGTTGAGCACTCCGACATTGAGCAAGATCTCGTCTTTATTGGACTTCAGGGCATGATTGATCCACCCCGCTCAGAAGCCATTCAAGCCATTCGCTCCTGCCAGTCTGCCGGGATTCAGGTAAAGATGATCACGGGCGATCATGCCAGAACCGCTGCTGCCATTGCTCAACGCATGGGCATCAATCAAACAGCAGATGCCCCCATCTTCACTGGGCGAGAACTGGCGGGTATGAACGAGATGGAACTGACAAACGCCGTTGAACAAAGCAATGTGTTTGCCAGGGTTGCCCCCGAACAAAAACTCCGGTTGGTCAAAGCCCTTCAGTCAAAAGGTGAAATTGTTGCCATGACCGGGGATGGCGTGAATGATGCGCCTGCCCTCAAACAAGCAGACATCGGAACCGCAATGGGAATTACCGGAACCGAAGTCTCGAAAGAAGCGGCAGACATGATTCTGACGAATGACAACTTCGCTTCAATTGAACGAGCCGTTAAAGAGGGGCGCACCGTTTATAAAAATCTGCTGCGGGCGATCGCCTTCATCCTGCCCGTCAACGGGGGCGAATCAATGACGATTTTGATTGCGGTGCTTTTAGCCAGCCCTCTGCCCATCCTCCCAGTGCAAATCCTCTGGCTCAATATGGTGGGTTCGATCGCGCTATCGATTCCATTAGCTTTCGAGCCACCCTCCCCCGATGTGATGCAAGATCCACCTCGTCCGACTAACGAACCACTCCTCTCCCGTCGTCTAATCATCCGCATTCTGACCGTTTCCCTCTTTAACTGGATTGTCATTTTTGGCACCTTTGAATGGGTTATGCGGACAACCGGAAACGAAGCATTGGCGCGAACGATGGCCATTCAGGCATTGGTGGCAGCTGAAGCGTTTTACCTCCTCAGCATCAGTCGCTTTGTCCCAGCCATCATCGCCAAACTACGCGGTCAAACAGAATCCTTTGGTTATGCAGTGCTATACGGCATCGGTGCAGCATTCCTATTCCAGATCTTGTTTAGCCAATGGAATGTGATGAATCAACTCTTTGACACCGCAGCACTGAATTTAAACCAGGCTCTCCTATGCGTTGCGATCGGCTTACCCATGATTGGGTTAGCCACACTACTCAGGCGATTTGTTCCCCTCAAGTGAATCTCCGACACTCCCTTGCATTTAGAAAAATTACCACTGACCCCTTATCGGTTATCAGTCATGAATGCTAACACTATGAAACAAGCCATTGGCGTTTTTCCAAATCAGGAAGTAGTAGAACAAGCACTGTGTGAACTACAAAGCATCAATTTTCCAATGCATCAAATCTCAATCGTGACCCAAAAATCAAATGCGATCGAGGATTCAGCAGATAAAACAGATCAGCTACCTATCACTCGTGTAGAGGGAGCAAAAGCGGGAGCCATCTTAGGCAGTGTAGGAGTTGGCTTCACGACACTAACCATTGGATTGGGAATTTTAGTCGTTCCTGGAGTAGGTCCTGCACTTGCCCTAGATGGCATCTTGACTGCATTTTTAGGCAGTGGTATTGCCTCTGCTGCGGGTGGTTTATACGGTGCATTTTTGGGATGCGTAGACCCTAAAAAGTACATCAAACTTTATAGAGAACAACTTAAACAAGGAGATTACCTGATCATCCTAAAGGCAACGGAAAACCAAATTCTTTCTGTTGAACCCATCCTTCGCCACTGTGGTGTGCGATCGTGGCGAGTCTATGACCTTCCCAAAACTTTGAAGTAATGAAAGCTATTGGGATGTAGAGATTGGGCGAGACTTGTTCATTAAGCAGGAACAATAACGCTGTTTACGATCGAGTCGAAAACCTGGTGTTGTTATCACTATTCCCCCTAAACGTCCTAAATTAAGACAGATTGGCGGTTGGTTCATCGTCCAATTGCTAAGGCAAATGCTCATTGGAAAACGTGAGTGAAACTTGGCGGAGCAATCACCTACTCTTCAAGTTCAACTGCATTCGATGATTACCCTAGGTACCATAGGTTGTCTCCCAGAACCTATATCAACTACTAAGGAGATTTCCAACAATGAAATTACCCCCAGGATGTTGGTGCTTTGCCCGCGAAGCGGGCAAAGCACCAACATCCTGGGTAGATTCTTATGCAGAAACCTCCTAAATTGTTGTAACTTTTGCAAAATTCAGATAGAGACAATAGCACTTTTCGAACCTTTAAAGTAAAACTTCTCGCGGGATAGATGCACAAATCTTGTTTTTAAGCAGCCATCGTAATTGATATTTGATTACTAAACAACACCTAAAGTTGATGATTTTGCTCCATATCTTAAATGAATTGGAAATTTATAGAAAGAGGCACTATTTATCCCTCCCCCCTGCATTGTTGGCTTCCAAAGAGAAATGATATTGTGCAACCTCAGTAAGGCAAGATACTTGCAAAAGGTATAACAACTGCAAGTAAATAGCCTGGTGTATTTACATCTTGGAAGCAGTAACTTATGCGTCTAAGTAACAGATTTTTCTACGCGGTAGGGTTATTATTGCTTGTGCAAACGCTATCAGCATGCACTGGCCCTGCAGATCAAAGAAGCTCTCAACAATCTACATCTTTGACACAACAAGCAGGTTCTGCGGATCAAATTGTGCTGGCAATCGGGGGTGAAAGCGAAGAAGGATATGATCCTACTCTTGGGTGGGGACGTTATGGTTCCCCATTATTTCAAAGTACTTTACTACGACGCAATGAGAACTTGGAATTAGTCAATGACCTTGCGACAGATTACAGCGTTAGTGAGGATCGCAAAGTTTGGACCGTCAGTATTCGTCAAGATGCTGTCTTCTCGGATGGAAAGCCCGTTACTGCTGAAGATGTAGCCTACACGTTCAACAAAGCAGTGGAAAGCGGCGGTTTAACCGATGTAACGGTGTTGGATGAAGCTGTGGTGCTTGACGCTGATACGGTGGAGTTGCGCCTGAAAGAACCTCAAAGTACATTCGTTAACCGTCTGGTTACTCTGGGTATTGTGCCCAAACACGCTCACGGTACCAATTATGCCCGTAACCCCATCGGCTCAGGACCTTATCGCTTGGTGCAGTGGGATGAGGGCCAGCAATTGATTGTAGAAGCCAATCCCACCTACTACGGCGAAGCGCCTGGAATCAAGCGTCTGGTATTTTTATTTGTGGAGGAAGATGCTGCCTTTGCGGCAGCA
>NZ_JAMPLB010000073.1:0-30877 GCF_039962325.1 Leptolyngbya sp. PL-A3 | reverse complement strand
GCGATCTAAACGACCTAAGCATCGATTAGGAGGGTCTGGGGCTGTAACCCAGTCCTTGGTGGCCTGAAATGCTCCACCTGAAATGGCAATACTCACGCCAGATGACCCACTAGATGCAATTTCCTGTGGCCTTTCTAAAGCACGCTTCCAGGAAATACAACTCTTGAGAGAGCATACCTTTCACCTGACCGGACGAAGTAGTCCACTTAAAAACACGATAAACCTGAGGTTTCTGAATTGGGGTAGGGCGATGGTTTATCTCAAGCTTTTGGCAACCATGGCGATCTGGGGTGGTACCTTTATTGCCGTAAGGGTTGCGAGTCAGAGCATGGGGCCATTCTCAGGGGCATTTTTGCGGTTTGCGATCGCCTCCCTCTGTCTCCTGCTCCTCACCCGCCAATTGATCGGCAAATTGCCACCCCTGAAGCCTCGCCAAATTCCATTAATCGTAGTGTTAGGCATGAGCGGCATCTTTGCCTACAATGTCTTTTTCTTCGCAGGGCTGAAAGAGGTTGAGGCTGGCCGAGCCGCGTTGATTGTTGCCCTCAATCCTACCGTGATTGCCCTGGTTGGGGCCCTCTTTCTCAAAGAATCGCTCTCCTGGCTCAAAGGATTGGGGATTGGGCTTTCCCTCATCGGTGCTGCGATTGTCATCGGCCACGGCAACCCCCTTAACCTGCTGGCAGAGGGGATTAGCCATGGAGATTGGCTCATCTTCGGCTGCGTCGCCACCTGGGTCATCTATACGCTCGTTGGCAAACGTGTCATGGGCGAACTCTCGCCTCTGGTCGCCACGACCTATGCTTGCCTGGTGGGCACCGGAGCATTACTGGTCACGGCTCTGGCGGAGGGTTTCCTGACGCAATGGACAACGTATCCCCTGGTTGCCTGGCTGGGAGTAGCCTATTTGGGTGTCCTGGGCACCTCTGCTGGGTTTCTCTGGTACTACGAAGGTGTCAAAGCGATTGGTTCTGCCCGTGCATCAATCTTTATTAATTTGGTGCCTGTGTTTGCGATCGCCCTCGCGGCCCTGCTCCTACGAGAACCCATCGCTCCATCCCTACTGGTCGGGGGGGTACTTGTCATCAGTGGTGTTTATTTAACGAACCGCAGTGCTTGATGCTTTATGTCGCCATTCCCTGACCTCTACTCCATCCCTTCAAAAAAACTGCCGTAATATAAACCAATGTGGCTAATGTAGCTTCTGTAACGATTCACTTTTTCAGTGACCCTGCACTATCTGTTTAGAGGAATAACCGTGAGTCCAGAAACCCTCGCTCCAATCCCCCCGTCAGCCCTGTCAGCCTTTTCGCCGGCTGAGTTTGATGAATATGTGGTGCATAGCTATGCCCGCTTTCCCCTAACCCTGGAGCGAGGGAAAGGATGCCGCGTTTGGGATACCGATGGCAACGAGTACCTGGACTTCGTGGCTGGGATTGCCACCTGCACCCTGGGCCACGCTCACCCCGCCATGGTGGAAGCCGTCACCAAGCAAATTCAGAAATTGCACCACGTCTCCAACCTCTATTACATTCCCGAGCAGGGCGACCTGGCGAAGTGGCTGGTCGAGCATTCCTGTGCAGACAAAGCTTTCTTCTGCAACTCCGGTGCTGAGGCTAACGAAGGCGCGATTAAATTGGCCCGGAAGTACGCCCACACCAAACTGGGCATCGAAAATCCCATTATTCTGACGGCCAACGCCAGCTTCCACGGCCGTACCCTGGCGACCATCACCGCCACAGGTCAACCTAAGTATCAAAAGAACTTCAACCCACTGGTGCCCGGCTTCCATTACGTGCCCTATAACGATCTGGAAGCACTGGAAACGGCGATCGCCACCCTCGACAATCCCACCCGTCAGGTTGCGGCCATTCTCCTCGAAGGTTTGCAGGGTGAAGGCGGTGTGCGTCCGGGCGATCGCGCCTACTTCCAGCGGATTCGGGAAATCTGCGATGAGAAGGGCATTCTGTTGCTGATGGATGAGGTACAGGTGGGCATGGGCCGCACCGGTCACCTCTGGGGTTACGAGAACCTGGGTATTGAACCGGATGTGTTTACCTCTGCAAAAGGTTTGGGTGGCGGCATTCCCATTGGTGCGATGCTCTGCAAATCTTTTTGCGATGTGTTCGAACCCGGCGACCATGCCAGCACCTTTGGCGGCAATCCTTTCGTTTGTGGCGTAGCGCTGTCTGTTTGCCGCACTATCGAGAAGGAAAATCTGCTGGCGAATGCGATGGCTCGGGGTGAGCAACTGCGGAATGGGTTAGAGGCGATCGCCCAAAAATTCCCCACCCTGATTCAAGAAGTGCGCGGCTGGGGTTTGATTAACGGCTTGGTGCTTCAGGAAGAGGCGAATCTGACAGCGGCAGAAGTGGTAAAGGTGGCGATCGCAGAAGGCCTGCTACTTGTGCCTGCTGGCCTCAAAGTTGTGCGCTTCGTCCCCCCGCTAATCGTGTCCGCCGAGGAAATTGATCAGGCGTTGCAAGCTGTTCAAACTAGCCTGTCGAAAATTTCTCAAGAAAAAGGCTTGTAAAACTGCACGCCTGTTGTTACGATTAATAATCGTGGAAAGAGACGGGTCGATGCCCGAGTGGTTAATGGGGGCGGACTGTAAATCCGCTGGCTACGCCTACGCTGGTTCAAATCCAGCTCGGCCCATCCACGAAATGTTAGATTGTAGACTCTAAGCTTAGAGTGATCCAAGTTTAGAGTCTAACGATCTGACTCTCTGCCCGTGTGGCTCAGTGGTAGAGCACACCCTTGGTAAGGGTGAGGTCACGAGTTCAATCCTCGTCACGGGCTTTGGTTACAATCGTAATACTGAAGGCAAGTTCCAGCACTACTGAGTAGCGCTGGAATTTATTTTGGTGTGCTCGCTATATTTGGCGCATCCCTGTTGAGTATGGTGAGTAAAACCACCACATCCAACAAAAAATCTGGAAATTTTGATTGTAAAACTGCACATCTATTGCTAGGATTAATAACTGTGGAAAGGAACGGGTCGATGCCCGAGTGGTTAATGGGGGCGGACTGTAAATCCGCTGGCTACGCCTACGCTGGTTCAAATCCAGCTCGGCCCATCCACAAAACAGTTGGATTGTAGGCTCTAACTCTGAGTTATTTTGAGCTTAGAGCCTATTATTCCGACTCCATGCCCGTGTGGCTCAGTGGTAGAGCACACCCTTGGTAAGGGTGAGGTCGCGAGTTCAATCCTCGCCACGGGCTTTTTAAGAAAGGCGGCACTCTCAGGAGTGCCGCCTTCTTTGGCTCAGAGCTCTCTGGATTCATGGATCACAAATAAAACGACACTGCTCGGAAGACCATAAAGGAACATGTCCCATTGAGGAGAGCGGTAATTGTGGCACCAATAATAACGCCTTTCATCATGCCGGTTTTACCCTGGCGTTTTAATCTCAGGGCTAATGGAATGACATAGGCTAATTGCAATAAAAAGAACCCTACTGCTCCCATAGCCCAAATCTGAAAGACTCCATTTTCGCCAAACAATATGCCAATGACAAGTCCCACAATACCAATGACAGATACGGCCAGAATGTGATGTAGAATCAGTAACCCAATGCCTTTAAGAATTTCGACGAATTCGTTGGATGGCCTATCTTCAGTCATGATCTTGATGGGTATATTGATGTGATTCTGTTTGCCCTAATTTTTTGCGTATTTCGTACACATGAAATTAGTGTGCTTTTTGCATCTGAATTACTTTTTCATATCCAGCGCTTCCCTCTCGGTAAAAGAGATTATAGGTATCAAAGGGAATTAGGCGTCCGTCAGGATGTGCAATATGTATACACGATCGCTTCACCGATCGCACATCAAAGTTATACGCATCGAGAAATTGCACAATCATAATTCGGAAAATATTTTCATAGGTCAATCCAGCAGGTACAGCGACTTTCGGTAAGCAGCACAGAAGTTGTTGAAGGGATGTTGTGGCTGATGCTGGAGAGTGGCTGGTCGAGAACAACTCGAAGATCCGTTGCTTTAAGTCGGGATGTTGTTCATACAGAACGGAGTTGGGCATCATATCCACAAAGGTTGGCGTCGAAAACATCCCGGTAAGCGGAATGACCTTGCTGCCCAATTTAAGTGCATAGGCCATGGCTAAAGAATCGGGATGGCAGGGAACCGGCAGAATATCCTGGGGTTTGAAGTGTGGGCTTTGTTCGAGAATGGCGCGACGCACTTCGGTAAGGGTGTAGCGATCGCGCTTTGGATCAAACCCCTCCAGCCGCCCTGCAATTTGAATGGGTTGGAAGGTGACTCCGCGCACACACCGTTGTTTCAATGCGAAGTCGATAATTTTGCCGATTTCGTGGTCGTTCAATCCCTTTTTGAGGGTGACAACCAGGGTGGTGGAGAGATTGAACTCGTTGAGGTGGGCGATCGCCTGTTGTCGTACATTCCGCAAATCGGCCCCTCGCAGTTCACGCAGAGCCTCGGCCTCGAAGCTGTCAAATTGCAGGTAGATTTCGATGCCGGGTTGGTATTGGCGGAGGCGATCGCAAAATTCCCGATCCTGTGCGATTCTCAACCCATTGGTATTAATCATCAAATGCTTAATAGGCCTGTCTTTCACCAGATCCATCACAGCAAAAAAGTCGGGGTGTAACGTGGGTTCACCACCGCTCAGTTGCACGACTTGAGGTTCCCCTTCGTTTGCTACAACAGCGTCTAGCATTCGCTCAATTTCAGCAAGGTTGCGATGGCGGCGGGGTTGGTGCGCCGAGTTCACCTCATCCACGCCAGAGTCGGCATAGCAGATGGGGCAGGTGAGGTTGCAGCGATCGGTCAGTTCCACCAACGTCAGGCAGCTATGTTGCTCATGATCGGGGCATAGGCCGCAGTCGTAGGGGCATCCATGCTTGATCGGAGTGTTGAACCGCAGGGGCATATCCCCCGGTTTCAGGAAAGCTTGAATCTGGCGATAGTATTCTGCATCGTCAGCAATGAGGACGTCTTCTCGTCCATGCTCAGGGCAATGCTTGACCAGGTACACTTGCTCATCCTGGAAGATAATTTTTGCCTCTACTTTACTCAGGCACTTGGAGCACAGACTATTGGTGAGCGCGTAGAAAGTGTAAGGGCGAGTGGGCATAGGACAAGTTCAATCCCAAAATACTAACGAGGAGAAACCTGTAGCGATAGCTGACGCAGACAATATAGCAACCCCAACAGACAAGCGATTTGGATAAAACTGATGCCCAGAATGGGATGAAAGTCGGGTTTGAGGAAATCAATGAAGAAACGGAAGCTCAAATAAGAAGCCAGGTAGAGTTGGAAAAGCTCACCCGAATAGTGAGGAAAACGGCTACGGAGGGCGATCGCCCCTGCCAGCCCCACCAGAAACACAATTTCATAAAGCTGTGTCGGATGGCGCGGAATCCCATCACCAAAATCAACGCCCCAAGGGAGGCGGGTGGCAATGCCGTAGGTGCGATCGCTCAACCCCGTCAGGAAACACCCCACCCGACCGATCGCCGTACCCGCGATGAGCGGATACACAAATGCATCGCCCGTAGACCGGGTAACTCCAATCCAAATTTTGGTTAACTCAACCCCCGCAACCGCACCCAGTAAAGCCCCTACCACCGTCTTACCTTGCAGGATAAGTAGGAGCCATTGCTGCCACTGCTCCCACAACAGATTGATGTGTTGCAGCAGTACCAATCCTTTCGCTCCTATCAAGGCTCCTAGGAGACCCCCAACGATAACGGAACTGCGATCGGATGCGCTGATGGTGTCCTTTTTAATGTTTCGTAGGAGTAATCGTAGGGCGATCGCATATCCCAGGGACTCAAACACGAAATGTGGATGAAGTTTCCAGGAGCCAAATCCTAAGTAGACGGGGAATTGCATGGGCGATCGCGAAGTCTGAGTGCTCCGGCTCATTTTCCTGGTTTTATAGCGTAACGTCCCAGCATTAGCGCTGGTGGAAAGGTTAACTTTTCTCGCAGCCGACACACGAAAAACTAACTTTGAGGCATTTCGAAGCACGCCTTGCGTAAACAACCTGAACTATAAAGTCATCTATCGAACGTTAGAAGACCATCCTCATTACAGAGGTCGGATTCTAAGCTGAGTTGTTACAAGGAAGGTAGCCTACCCCGCCGTGCCACGGTTCGTTTGTTTGCGGGGCAGGACGAGTATGCAAACGCGCCACATCTGGTTGCATTGAGGACTTAACGATGACTCAACGTGTAAAAGAGATTCTGAGCTGGTACGGCAGCGATAACCCCGGCACGCTCACCAATTTGGCCCGACTCCTTAATCACGGAAAATTAGCCGGGACTGGAAAACTGGTCATTCTGCCTGTAGACCAGGGCTTTGAACATGGGCCTGCTCGGAGTTTTGGCCCCAATCCACCAGCCTATGACCCGCACTACCATTTTCAATTGGCAATTGACGCGGGTTGCAATGCCTATGCAGCACCTCTCGGCTTTTTAGAAGCGGGAGCCCGAGAGTTTGCAGGAGACATTCCTCTTATCCTGAAGGTGAACGACCACGATGTGTTGCTGGATGAAGCCGATCCCACGCAGGCTCTGACGGGTAGTGTGCAAGATGCCTTACGGCTCGGATGTGCTGGGATTGGCTTTACGATTTACCCCGGTTCTACCCATCGCTTTGAGATGTACCAGCAAATTCGAGCCTATGCCGAAGAAGCGAAGCGGCATGGGCTGGTTGTGGTGGTCTGGTCATATCCTCGAGGTTCTGGCTTGAGTAAGGCGGGTGAGACCGCTGTAGACGTGACTGGGTATGCGGCTCAGATTGCGGCTCAACTGGGAGCCCACATTATTAAGGTGAAAATTCCATCGGATCACCTGGAGCAGGATGCGGCCCGGAAGGTTTATGAGAAGCATGAGATTCCGATCTCAACACCTGCGGAGCGAGTTCGTCACATTGTTCAGTGTGCGTTTAATGGTCGCCGCATTGTGATTTTCTCGGGTGGCCCAACGGATAGCGATGAAGGGCTGTTGAATGGAATTCGCGCCATTCATGAGGGCGGCGGTTTTGGCTCGATCATTGGGCGCAATTCATTCCAGCGACCTAAGGCGGATGCGCTGAAGTTGTTGGATACCGTTATGGGAATTTATAGCGATCGCCCCGAATCTGCATCTCATACCCATCAACCTGTGTATGAACGTGTTTAGGGTTGATTTGGGTAACGGTTGATGTACCAAAATGCGGCTTGAGGGCGTGCTATTCTCCCAAGCCGCCTTAGCCGGCGTCAGATCCTGTTGCTTGCTGATAAGATCGCCGCATCCGCTAGGATGGGTGGATGATCTTTTTGGCTCTGGTATAGCACGATCGCATGGATCGAATTAATAGTGCTCTGACGCTGTTTTTCAGCTTGCTCGTTGAAGCAATACCCTTTTTGCTACTGGGTGTCTTGTTTTCCAGTGCCCTGCTGCTGTTTGTGGATGAACGCAAATTGGTGGCGGCGGTACCCAAAAATCCGTTTTTGGCGGCGCTGGCGGGTAGCTTGATTGGATTTCTGTTCCCAGTGTGCGAGTGTGGCAACGTGCCCGTAGCACGGCGCCTGATTACGCAGGGGGCTCCTGCTTCTATGGCGATCGGTTTTTTGCTGGCGGCTCCCACTGTCAACCCCATCGTCTTTTGGGCTACCTGGACGGCCTTTCGGAGTCAACCTGAAGTCGTGTTCTTGCGGGTTGGCTTTACCCTGCTCATTGCTACCATTATTGGCTGGGTATTCAGTGCTCAGGCAGATTTACGGCCATTACTTCAATCTGACGTCGCGCGAGCTGCTCCTGCCCCCCGCCCTCGTAAGGCGAAAGGGGCGAGCAATTCGCCTTTGCTGCAATCGGGTACGTTTCTGCTGGGGGGCCCTGGTAGACCGATTCAGCTGGACGACCCTACAGCCGCGCTTGCCCTCATGCCCAATCCTGTCCTTTCCAAGCCCCTAGCCGAGCGGTTCCAGATGATGCTCGACAACGTGGTGCAAGAGATGCGCGAACTGGGCGGTGTCTTAATATTGGGAACGGCGATCGCTTCCATTATTCAGGTGATGATTCCCCGAGAGGTGGTGTTAAGCCTGGGTCAGGGACAAATTACCTCAATTGTGGCCATGATGGTATTGGCCTGGTTGGTGTCCATCTGCTCTACCGTTGATTCCTTCTTTGCCCTATCGTTTGCCTCCACCTTCACCACAGGTTCCCTGCTGGCCTTCCTGGTGTTTGGTCCTATGGTGGATATTAAGAACACCGCTTTGATGCTGTCGGTGTTTCGAGGGCGGGCGATCGCCTATCTGTTCATCCTGGCAGGGCAATTGACGTTCTTGCTGACGTTGATTGTGAATCTCTACATTTACTAAAGGTCTGCCTGATATTCCCCTATGCCACGTCGTCGCACCTATCCCTCCCTGGCTCCCCAAAATCCTATGAGTCGCCTACCCTGGCGCTTTATTTTGGATACCCTGGCCATTCTGTTATGGGGGGTTTTATTACTGCGGTTTTGGGTTACAGGCCGAATTAATGTTTTATTGCACCCCAGCTATGTGTGGCTGACGGTAGTCGCTGGAGTGTTTCTCTCAGCTCTGGGAGTATTTCGCCTAATTCAAGCCTTTGGGACAAGTCGCCACGTTCGCCTAACCGCCGATACCCCACAAACCCAGCACTTTAATTTGTTTCCCCCTGGGTGGAGTAGTGCGTTGCTCGTGGCGGTGGCCGTATTTGGTTTGCAGTTTGCACCCCAAGCATTTGCCAGCCAGGTAGCTTTAGACCGGGGTGTGACCGATACGCTGGCGATGACGCGATCGCAACCCCAGTCCTTTCGCAGCGGTACCCGCCCTGAGGATCGCACTCTGATTGATTGGGTGCGAACGCTGAGTGTGTATCCCGAACCCGATGCCTACCAGGGGTTGCCAGCTAAGGTAGAAGGCTTTGTCATTCACCCATCTGACTTGCCGAAGAACTATTTGATGGTGGCACGGTTTGTCATTACATGCTGTGCTGCTGATGTGTATCCGGTGGCAATGCCTGTGAAGCTGGAGGGCGATCGCACAGCCTATACCCCTGACCAATGGTTTCGGGTAGAAGGGGAGATGATAACCGAAACGCTGAATGGAAAGCGCCAGTTGGTCATTCAAGCTCGCCAATTAGCCTCGATTCCTGAACCCGAAGTTCCCTATGCTTACTAACCTGAGTTTGAGTTAAGGGCCTTTCATGGGCACGCCAAGCGTACGCCAAAAAGGGCAATTGGCTTATCCCGAATTGAGGTTTAATAGGGGCTGTTTTAGAAGGTTGTTTTCTATGCGCTTCGCACGTAAAAACAATCTTCTAAGCGAGCTTTAAGGTACACCCTTATACACCCTCAGTTTCGAGCAGTTGAAGTGTCCGTTTTGAGTGGGCAAAGCGCACCTGAAAATCCCTAACCCAAACTCAGGTCGATCCAGAACTGGGGTCCAGCATTTCCGAGCGAGCGAGGTAAGAGTGGGAGGCATGGAACCCTGTCTCATACGCCTTGCCCGATCGCAAAATGCTGTGTGTAAGTAGCGGTATTTTGAGATGAGATGTTCACATAATAGATATCTCACCTAATATGACAAGCGAATTGGAATCAGTCGGGATTTATGAATAGTTCTTTGAAGTCAAAATTTCTGGGATATTCTTAAAGAAATTTATCCTTTGGGCTCTCACCTGGTTACCATGGGGGAGAATTGATGCCCAGTCTATTTTCTGGCTTTAGAGGCCAGAATAAATCTTTTCTAAGACAGGCCAAAGTATGGTTAAGCCGTAATCAGGGATAGCATCAAGAAAATTTTCCCGCACGCTGAGATTGAGCAACTTATACTAATACTCGTTAAGGTTGGTTGCGAGTCGTAACGCATTTTCATGTCAGGCCGGTTGTAATTCCTGCGCACTTAAGGAATTTGTGCATTGATGAAATCGTTTCAACGACGAGTTCAAGATTGGGTGAGCCTGCTGGCGAGCGATCGTCAGAAACGGGCTCTATCTTCCCTTTGGGACCCCACAACTCCAGGACCAGGCAAGACCACTTCGGAGTCAGCCACAGAGCGGTTCCCACGGTTTAAGCAGCTACAAAATTCCTTGAGTCAGTTTGTTTGCTCTACGCCCAAGGGGCGTAAAGCTCCCTGTCCGCGTTCGGCAAGCTCGGTGGCCCTGTTCACTCTGGCAGTCGTGTCTCTATCCAGCACGATTGGGTATCGACTCTACAATGAGCCTCAACTGGCGGTCGGTACAACCTCCCCCCGTACCTTGCGGGCTCCCGATTTTGCGACCGTCTTTGATAGCGAAACCACTGAAGAAAAACGTCAATCTGCCAAGATCGGTGCAGTTCCAGTGCTGCGGATTGATACAGATGTCAATCAACGCATCTATCAGCGAATTCAGCAGCTCATGGATGAAGGTGATGCCCTGCGCTTAAAGGCAGGGGCTTTTCCTTTTGTGTCGCCCACCATTTTGTCAACGTCGACTCAGCAATATCTGCGGCAGACCCATGAGCCCGAGTGGAAGGCGATTCTGACGCAGGTCGAGGGGAACTCCAATGCGGTAGTCATTGAAGACTCTTCTACCCCTCAGGCTCTGGCTGTTGTGGAACTGCAAAGTTATCGCCGCTACACCTCAGCGGATGACTACTCAGCCCTGAAGCAGACCATTCAGCGATCGCGCGAAGCTTATGCCAGTGCGAGTGCAACCTTTGTGAGCGAGCCCCCGGCTCAGGATGCCTTTCTGTCTCCACAACTCCTCGATTTGCCTGATATTACCTGGCTAGGGGCAAAATCCACGGCCCGACAGATTGTAGAGCGGATGCTGACCCAGGGCATTCCTCCCGGACTGCCTTCCAATTTGTTGGAACAGGCCGTGACCTTCCAGGTTCAAGAGGTACTTCCCCCTGAGGCGGCACCCATTGTCAAACAAATGCTGCTCACAACCCTGGAGGCAAATCTGATCCAAGATCCCGAGCAAACCCGCCAGTTGGCTGAGAAGGCAGCCCGGGAGGTAGAACCCGTTATGGTCAGTGTGCGGCGGGGAGAAATTATCGTAGAAGCCGGGCAACCCATTACTCAGCGGGAATTTGTGCTGCTCGATCATTTTGGTATGAGTGAGCGGGTGATTGATTGGGTTGGGGTGATTGGTTTTGGTTCCCTGGTAGCCGGGGGAATTGGGGTTTTTCTATTAGTCGAACGACGCTTTCACCCAGGCCTGCGGCGGCGAGATTATGGGCTGGTGACGCTGTTGACTCTAACGACACCTCTGGTCGCTACCGCTGGTATTGCCGCGACGAGCTTGCCTCTGGTTGGGCTGCTGGTCGGAAGCTTCTATGGCTCTGCTTTGGGGGCGACGGTGGTGGCGTTACTGGGGACAGGCTTAGCGATCGGGATGGATCTGGGAGGGCGACACTTAGCCGCCAGTGTTATTGCCTCACTGTTGGGAGCGATGATGGCGGGGCGGTTGCGATCGCGCGAAGAACTGGCCCTTCTGGGAGGCGCAGTAGGCCTAACTCAGGGCGTTACCTATCTGATCATGAGCTTGATTGTAAGCCCATGGTCGGCGCCTATCTTTTATAGCGTGCTGGCGGTTTCCGCGACCCAGGCACTCATGGGGGTAGCCTGGAGCATTGCTGCTCTTGGCCTCAGCCCTTATCTGGAACAATTATTTGACTTAGTCACACCAATTCGGCTGGCAGAACTCTCCAACCCCAATCGCCCTTTGCTGAAGCGGCTGGCCTCAGAAGCACCCGGTACTTTCCAGCACACCCTATTTGTCGCTACCCTGGCCGAAGCAGCAGCTCGCAAATTGGGCTGCAACGTCGAACTGGTGCGAGCTGGGACGTTGTATCACGACATTGGGAAGATGCACGATCCGCTGGGCTTCATTGAGAACCAGATGGGTGGCCCTAACAAGCATGACCTGATCAACGATCCCTGGAAGAGTGCTGACATCATCAAAAAGCACGTCACTTTGGGGATGGCTATGGCAAAGAAATACCGCTTGCCCAAGGCTGTTCGAACCTTCATCCCAGAACACCAGGGGTCAATGGTGATTGCGTATTTCTACCATCAAGCCCAGGAACGAGCAAAGGCTAATCCAAAGCTAGTGGTGAAGGAGTCCGACTTCAAATATGACGGCCCCAGTCCACAATCGCGGGAGACGGGAATTGTCATGCTGGCCGATTCCTGTGAGGCTGCGTTGCGATCGCTCAAAGACGCTACCCCTACGGAAGCTCTCGCTATGGTCAATCGCATTCTCAAAGCGCGCTGGCAAGATAAACAGCTTGCGAATTCTGGATTGCTGCGTGAAGAGATGCCGATGATCGCTGATGTATTCGTGAAGGTTTGGCAGGAGTATAACCACCAGCGCATTGCTTATCCAAAGGCTCCACTTCCGATACAGGCCCCGTCAGTAGCCCGATAAAAATCATCCAGCTTTTTGTCGATGTGTTGCCATGACGAAAAGCTGGATGGTTTTACAGGTTAACTATGCGCTAGTCAAAGCGGAAAGTCGCGCCCGGAATCCAGCCTTATTTAAGGCTGTCACCACCGAGTCATGGTCCTGCACCCGGAATTGGGGGCCAAGTCGCACCAGTTCTCGACGGTTTTCGTTGGTAATGATCGCGATGACGGGGGTTTTGCAACTGCTCTCATCGCCCCGGTTATTCATCAGCACATTGCGGAACTCGTGCAGATAGGCAAAATCTTCGGCAATTTGGGGTTCCAATTCGACCATCACCAGTTGCACGGCTTCGATGGGTTCTGCATCATCCAGCAAAAGCTGACTGCGATCGTCCCGTTTGTCGACTTTGCCCCACACCATTAGCCGGGCATCCTCGGTCAGCAAGTTGCCGATACGAGCATAGGATTTGGGGAACACCACCGCTTCCGCCTGGCCACTCAGGTCTTCGATTTGAACAATGGCCATGCGATCGCCCTTCTTCGTCGTGACCAGCTTGACACTCGTCAGCATCACCACGGCACTCACCGTTGTGTTCTCGTGCTGGTCATCCAGGTCAGACAGGTTAATCGGGGCCAGTAACCGTGCAGCCTGGTGAACTGACTTCAACGGATGGTCAGATACATAGAATCCCAGCAGTTCCTTCTCCATCTTCAGCTTTTCTTGCTGGGGCAAGTCCTCAACAGGGGGAGCCTTGGGAGCCATTTCAAAGCCGTTGCTAGTCGCTCCGCTGTCGCCCAGCATATCGAACAAATTGCCCTGACCGATCGCCCGATCGCGTGCCCGTGATTGTGCCCAATCCAGCACCAGCTCCAAATCGTGCAACAGCTGGTTGCGGTTCTTCTCCATGCAGTCTAGGGCACCACATTGGATTAATGCTTCCATGGCGCGGCGGTTCACGGTACGTGGATCGACCCGACTACACAAATCTGCCAGGGAGGAAAACGCCCCATCTTGCTCCCGTGCTTGCAGAACGTTGTCGATCGCTCCACTTCCGACATTTCGTACCGCCGACAACCCAAACAAAATACTTTTACCCGTCGGTGTGAAATCCACTCCAGAGCGATTAATGTCAGGAGGTTCAACCTCAATCCCCATGCTCAGGCAGGTGCTGATGTATTTCTGCACCTTTTCCTGATCGTCACTGTTGGCGGTCAGCAGAGCCGCCATGTACTCCACAGGATAATTGGCCTTCAGGTAAGCCGTCTGAAACGTGACGTACCCGTAGGCCGTAGAGTGCGATTTATTAAAACAATTGGACGCGACAAAGCCGTTTTCAAGTAAAAAATTGTGATCGTTCGCCAGCCCAATGTCGTAGACCGGCTGAACGCCCCGAAGCTTCCGACTGACAATTTTGGCCACGACAACCCTCGTCCAGTATTTCTTAAAATGTAGGGTGAACCGCAGTGGGATTCAAGTAGCTATCACTAAATGTAGTGTAGTACATCCATTCTAGTCGAGGTTGTGGAAAATCCCCAGCGTTAAAATACGCAACATCCTTACCATGCGGGATTTGTAGGATGCTTTGTACTCTACACATTACCTTGATTTGATGAAGTAAAACCTGTCACAAAACAAAATCAACTCGATGCTTGCGTGCCCCACTGCGGTAAGCTGATATATGGTCAAAAGCGCGATGTTGCTTAATATTCCGCTGATTTTCTAAACACTTCTTAACCGATGGTTGCAAGCTTCCCCCGGACAATCCGCATTGGTTCCCGTAAAAGCCAACTGGCTCTGGTCCAGACCCATTGGGTTCACGGAGAATTACAAAAAGCCTATCCTGATCGCACCTTTGAAATCCAAACGATGAGCACCCAGGGTGACAAAATCCTGGATGTAGCCTTGGCAAAAATTGGTGACAAAGGCCTATTCACCAAAGAATTAGAAGTCGGCATGTTAAATGGCGACATCGATTTTGCTGTGCACTCTCTCAAAGACCTGCCGACTCGTCTGCCTGAGGGTCTGATGCTGGGCTGTGTCACCGAGCGAGAAAACCCTGCTGATGCTTTAGTGCTTCACGCTTCTCATCTCGACAAGCAACTGGATACACTGCCGGAAGGAGCGGTCATTGGGACCTCCTCCCTGCGCCGTTTGGCCCAACTACGCCACCACTATCCCCACCTCACCTTCAAGGATGTGCGGGGTAACTTGAACACCCGTCTGGCCAAGCTGGATGCGGGTGAGTATGATGCACTGATCTTGGCGGTGGCTGGGTTGCATCGTTTGGGTATGAGCGATCGCATCCACCAAGTCATCCCGGCTGAAATCTCCCTTCACGCTGTGGGCCAGGGTGCTCTAGGCATCGAGTGCCGCACCAACGATACCGAAATCCTAAACCTGCTCAAGGCTCTGGAGCACCGTCCTACCGCTTTGCGTTGTTATGCTGAGCGCGCATTCCTGCGGGAACTGGAAGGGGGCTGTCAGGTGCCCATTGGGGTGAACACGGTGCTGGAAGGGGATACCCTCACCCTATCGGGATTAGTGGCCGCTCTGGATGGTAAGAAAGTGGTCAAGGGTAGTGTTTCTGGCCCCGCAGAACAGGCGGATCAGCTAGGAATTGACCTGGCTCTGCAACTCCGAGAGCAGGGTGCTCAGGACATCCTGAATGAAATTCTGGCGACGATTCAGCGCGGGTAATCTAATCTCGCACCGGGGGACATAAAACCAGAAGCGGATGGGTGCTAAGTGCCTATCCGCTTCTGGCTTATTGGGTCTAGTACGCTAGAGCGAAATCTATTACCCATTTTTTGTGTAGGGTGCGAAGCACCCTACACAAAAAATGGGTGGCGAACTTACGCCTCAGCCTACTAGATATTTTGTGGTGGGTGCTGGGTTTTACCCAGCATCCACCACAAAATATCTAGGCATCGCAGAGGTTTTTTCTGGGCTTTCCCTCTAATCGAGCCGAAACTTGGTAGGGTTGATTAGGTTGTTCTTCAACCTGCAACGATCGGGTGTGTTTCGGAGCCCTTGCTCGAGGCTTCCCGGCTCTTCCATTTCTCCGGAAGCTTATCCCATGCGAATTTTGTTTGTTGGTGCAGAAGCTGCTCCCATTGCCAAAGTTGGCGGAATGGGCGATGTCATCGGAGCTTTACCCAAAGTCTTGCGGAAGCATGGCTACGATGTCCGTATCATCCTGCCCTTCTACAGTTCGCTCGTGGGGCGGGTGAAGGTGCCGCAGACACCGGTTTGGTCAGGTAATGCGATGTTTCAAGACTTTCAGATCTTTGAAACTGTTTTGCCGGAAACCGATGTTCCTCTTTATTTGATGAAGCATGGGGCGTTTGACAGCCGACGCATTTATGCCGGGGAGGATGAGGGCTGGCGGTTTACCTTGTTTGCGAATGGAGCTGCAGAGTTTGCCTGGAACTACTGGAAGCCGGATGTGATTCACTGCCATGACTGGCACACGGGCATGATTCCGGTATGGATGTATCAGTCGCCCGATATCCGCACGGTCTTTACCATCCACAATTTGGCCTATCAGGGGCCGTCACGTCCTCAACTGGAGCAGATGACTTGGTGCCCTCCCTACATGCAGGGGCACAACACCATGGCGGCGGCGGTGCAATTTGCCGATAAGGTAACGACGGTGTCGCCTACCTATGCTCGTCAGATTCAGACGCCGGACTATGGAGAAAACCTTGAGGGTTTGCTTTCCTTCATTAGCGGTAAGTTGGTGGGCATCTTGAATGGGATTGATACCGATACCTACAATCCTGAAACGGATCCGTATTTGTTCAAGAATTATGAGGTTTCAACTTTAGAGGACCGTGTGCCTAATAAGGCAGCGCTACAGGAGGAGGTAGGGTTAGAGGTCAATCCAAACCGCTTTCTGATGGGGATTGTTTCTCGACTGGTAGAGCAGAAGGGGTTGGATCTAATCGTTCAGGCGATGGATCGGTTTCTGGCCTATACCGATTCGCAGTTATTAGTGTTGGGGACGGGCGATCGCTACTACGAAACCGAACTCTGGCAAATTGCTTCCCGTAACCGGGGCCGTGTTGCGGTGCAACTACTCTACAGCGAAACCCTCTCTCGCCGCGTTTATGCCGGTACTGATGCATTTCTCATGCCCTCACGGTTTGAACCTTGCGGCATTAGCCAAATGATCGCTATGCGCTATGGTTCCATCCCTATCGTGCGGCGCACGGGAGGCCTGGTCGATACAGTGAAGCACCATGAACCGGCTCTACATACGGGAACGGGGTACTCGTTCGACCGCTACGAACCCCTGGATTTCTTTACCTGTATGGTGCGAGCCTGGGAAGGATTCCGCTATAAGGAGTACTGGTCAGACTTGCAAACCCGTGCCATGAAGCAGAATTTCAGCTGGGAATTGTCGGCCCGCGAGTACATTAGGATTTATCACGAGATTACGGGTACTCCAGTTCCGGATATGTCTAGCCAAAAAGTGGAAGTTTAGATGGCTCAGGCCCGTGCCTTCCACTCCTTGCGGCTGAGGCCATACCGCACGGCCTGCCGTTCTTGCTCTGTCCAACCGGGTAGCACCTCTTCGTCGTAGACGAAGGAATATTGAAATCGGAAGCCGCACTTTTCCATGACCCGTCGAGAGCGGTGATTGTATTCCAGGGTGTGGGCCGTCAGGCGATCGAGTCCTCCTACCGTGAAAGCTTGATTAATCAGAAGCTTTGAACCTTCTGTGGCATAGCCTTTGCCCCAGAATGGTCGCTTGAAACGGTACCCTAGCTCCATTTCAGGGATAAAGCGATCGGGTTTGATGCACATCCACCCGATAAAAGCTTCAGACTTGCTTTCGTAAGTGGCCCACATCCCGATGGGAAGGGGTTGATCGTAGTGGGTCAGCCATCTAGGAAGAATCTCTTGCTCAATGCGCTCTAAGGGTGTTGCTTTCCCCTTAGAGATAAATTGCATGGTATCGGGGTCGCTATCCAGTTCGTAAATCAGGGACGCGTCGGATTGAGTGAAAGGACGAAAGAGAAGGCGATCGCTTCCCATCACATACGGACTACTCACGTCATGCATCGTTCTAGCCTTCAGAAACGCCCTCAACCAGACTATCCTAAGAATCGAGCGGTGCGGCAACTCCAAGCATCCTGAAGTGAGGGAACCGGGTGTCTTCCAATGATCCACGTCTCAATCCTATTTTGGAATGGTTTGCCAAGCAGGACTGGCAACCTCTACCATTCCAGATGGAAACCTGGCAGGCGTATCTGGCGGGACGAAGTGGGTTGATTCAGGTGCCTACCGGATCGGGAAAAACCTACGGGGTGGTGATGGGGGCGATCGCCGACATGCTCCATGCGCCTCGAAAAGGCTTACAAATTCTCTATCTCACTCCTCTCCGGGCCTTGGCACGGGATATTGAGCAGGCCATTCGTCGCCCGATTGAGGAAATGGGCTGGTCGCTGAAGGTGGAGTCGCGTACGGGGGACACCAGTTCCTCGCGTAAAACCAGTCAGATGAAGAACATGCCCGCTGTGCTGATCACCACACCAGAGTCGCTGGCGGTAATGTTGTCCTATCCAGGGGCAGCGGAGCGATTTCAATCACTCCGTCTGGTAGTGATGGATGAGTGGCATGAACTACTGAGTTCCAAGCGGGGCACCCAGACAGAATTGTGTCTTGCTCACCTGCGGAGCCTTCAGCCAACGCTGCAAACCTGGGCGGTCTCCGCTACTCTCGGCAATGTGGAGCAAGCCGCTCAAACCGCTGTGGGCGTGGGTGTCGAGCCCGTCATTATTTCTGCTGATTTGCAACGAAAGACCGTCATCAAAAGTATTTTGCCCGAGTCGGTAGATTCCTTTCCCTGGGCGGGACACCTGGGACTGCATATGTTTCAGGAGTTAGTGGATGCGCTGGATATCAACAAGTCCACGCTGATTTTTACCAATACGCGATCGCAATCTGAACGTTGGTTTCAAGCTCTCAGCTTTGCCTTGCCAGAGTATAGCGATCGCATTGCCCTGCACCACGGCTCTATTGATGCCAAGGAGCGGGAGGCGATCGAGGCGGCTGTCAAAACGGGAGCGATTAAGTGGGTTGTCTGTACCTCTTCTTTAGATTTGGGGGTGGATTTTCAGCCTGTGGAGCGGGTTGTGCAGATTGGCAGTGCTAAGAATTTAGCGCGATTGTTGCAGCGAGCGGGGCGATCGGCTCACGTGCCCCAGGGTACTTCTGAGGTGTTCTTTTTGCCGACCAATGCGCTGGAGTTGTTGGAGATTTCGGCGTTTCGCAACGGACTGGAAGCGGGGGAGTTGGAGTCGCGATCGCCCCGGCACAAGCCCTATGATGTGCTGACTCAACACTTGGTAACCCTGGCGTGTGGCGATGGTTTTAAGGCCGAAGAAACGCTCAAAGAAGTCCGTCAAACCGTTGCCTATGAACATTTAACGGATGAAGAATTTTTTTGGATTTTAGAATTTATCACAACGGGTGGTAAATGCCTGAGCGCCTATCCCCGTTACCAGAAAGTCGTCTACGAAGATGAACGCTTTCAGGTGAAAGATGCACAAATTCTACGCATGCATCGAATGGGAATTGGTACGATTACATCCAACCAGACGATGCGAATTGCATTTCTGAAGGGAAGCCAAATTGGCTCCATTGAAGAAGGATTTATCTCACGTCTGAAACCCGGTGACGTCTTCTTTTTTGGCGGCAAACAGCTTGAATTTTTCATGATTAAGGATATGGTGGTATATGTTAAAAAGACCACCAAAAAATCTACGATTACGCCTATTTGGTACGGTGGAAACCTCACGATTTCGGATACTTTGAGTACACGAATTCGAAAGGAATTGGAGGCGATACGCACAGAGCATCGGCATAATGCAGAGATTGACTGTATCGAACCCATCCTGCAAACGCAAGATCGAGTATCGCTGCTACCAACAGTCAACGAACTTCTGATCGAAACCTGTAAAACCCGTGAAGGTCAACACCTATACGTCTTTCCCTTTGAAGGCCGGTTTGTCCATGAAGGTCTAGGTTTTCTGTGGGGCTATCGCTTCGCAAACCAGCAACGTGCCACCTTTACCATTTCGGTCAACGATTACGGCTTTGAGATTCTGGCTCCAAAAGACTACCCTTTCAAATCGCTCTTTTCCGAAGAGTTCTTGAGCCTGGATAGTCTCTATGAAGACCTGAAAGCCAGTCTCAATATCTCAGAACTGACCAGTCGCAAATTTCGCGAAGTCTCTCAGGTTGCCGGATTAATTTTTAAAGGCTATCCCTCCTCGAAAAAGACATCCAGCCAACTACAAATTAGTTCGTCTCTGATTTACGATGTATTCTCAAAATATGAGCCAGATAATTTGCTGCTAAAGCAGGCTGAACGCGAAGTGTTAGACGAACAGTTAGAAGCTCATCGCCTATCAAAAACGCTTCAGCGCATGAGCCAGCTCTCTCTGGTTTGGAAGGAAACCCGACGCCCTTCCCCGCTTGCCTTCCCGCTTCTGATCGAACGCCTCAACTCACGTATGTCGAACGAAACTCTGATCGAACGTATTGCCCGCATGAAAGAACAATGGGTCAATAAATAAACGATTAATTTGATACGTGGGGTAAATGCAAAATGAAGTATGTATAGCTGTGTTAAACTTCTTGCGTGGCGATCGCTCCTAGGAATGCACAAAATTAGTCTTTTTGAAACAGAATTATGCTTGTTGCCAGAACGAGCAATTTACATTCAAAAATTTGATTTATTGTTACTTTCAGACGTTCATTTGGGTAAATCAGAGACATTCCAACAGGCAGGGATTCCCATTCCCAGTGACGTCAATCAAAGTAATTTAGAACGTCTTCAGCAGTTGTGGAAACAATTGCAGCCAAAGCAGATCTGGATTTTAGGCGATCTTTTTCACGCAAGACGAGGCATTGGGGATGAGCTGCTTTATACCTGGCAAAATTTTGCCGACAGCGTTGATGCAACCATTCATCTCATTCTGGGCAATCATGATCGTCCCCTCATCCCGCTTCTAGAGCCCTTCAATATTCAGTGCCAAACGCATCCCATCGAAATTGGTTCGCTGATCTTAAGCCACGAGCCGCACTTGGCAGGTGATACTGAGGATGGCGATCGCCTCAATCTCTGCGGCCACATCCACCCCTGCCTGAAATTGCGTAGCCGTTTGGATAGCTTGCGGCTACCCTGCTTCTTTTTGGATCGCGCTCAAAATCAATTAATCCTGCCGTCTTTTGGGGAATTCACAGGTGGCTATGAGGTAACGCCGACTAAAGATACTGTGATTTATGCGATCGCCGATCAATCCATCATCCCTTTCGAAGGCATTCCCGAATGGCAGCAAAAAACGGGCCGTTATGGGCGTAGATAGAATGTCAGACACCGGATGTTTTTAGAAACACCCGGTGTCTTTGTTTCGGATCAGGCGGCCTGCGTTTCCAGAATTGGATAGTCCGTGTAACCGCGCTCGTCGCCGCCGTAGAAGGTGGAGCGATCGTACGGATTGAGCGGCGCGTTTAGACGGAACCGCTCGGCCAAGTCGGGGTTAGAAATATAGAGGCGGCCATAGGCAACCAGATCGGCGTGGCCTTGGGCGATCGCCTCATTACCAGATTCCTGAGTATACCCGCTAGCGGCAACGATGGTGCCGTTATAAATCGTCCGGAAGTAAGCTGTGGTGAGGCCTAGCGCTTCCTGGTGAGCCGGATTTCCAGCGTCTTCTCCTACCCGTGGCTCAATTAAATGTAGGTATGCCAGATTGTAGTTGTTCAGTCGCTCGATCACATAGGTGAACAACGCTTTAGGATTGGAATCATACATATCGTTGAAGGTGCCGCTGGGGGAGAGGCGAATACCGACGCGATCGCTACCCCACACATCCACCACCGCATCCAGTACCTCAAACACGAGACGTGCCCGGTTTTCGATAGAGCCACCATACTCATCGGTGCGATGGTTCGTCCCATCCTGCAGAAACTGATCCAACAGATAGCCATTGGCACTGTGGACTTCAACACCGTCAAAACCTGCTGCTAGCGCATTCTCTGCCGCTTTACGATAACTTGCGACAATGCCCGGAATCTCGCTCAGTTCCAG
The DNA here is from genome assembly GCF_039962325.1 of Leptolyngbya sp. PL-A3. Classification (NCBI taxonomy): domain Bacteria; kingdom Bacillati; phylum Cyanobacteriota; class Cyanophyceae; order Leptolyngbyales; family Leptolyngbyaceae; genus Leptolyngbya; species Leptolyngbya sp. PL-A3. The sequence goes on along the minus strand of NZ_JAMPLB010000073.1, from coordinate 9,382 downwards.
TGCCCGAGGGGTTACAAAGGGTTGTGATCCAGTGTAGGTGGCTGCCTCGCCTTTCGGTTGAATGGCGCTGGGGGCAACGGGAAGGGCTCCATCTGGTTGCAGGGAAGGATGAGAAATGCGGCCCACATGCCACAGTTGTAAAAAGATTCGCCCACCTTTAGCATGAACAGCTTCAGTAACAGGCTTCCAACCTTCAACCTGGGCTTCAGAATGAATGCCAGGAGTTGCGGGGTAACCAACGCCTTGAGGCGAGACTTGAGTGGCTTCAGACACGATCAGGCCAGCTCCAGCTCGTTGAGCATAATAGGTGGCGTGGATGGCCTGGGGAACATTGCCCTCCCCAGCACGATTACGGGTCAGCGGAGCCATAACAAGGCGGTTGGGCAGAGTGTAGCGACCCAAACTAACGGGTGTCAGCAACGGTTGTTCCGTAGTCATAATTAATAGTTAAACAGTGGCTTAACTAAAAGCCTAAGCGAAACCTATTTGGCTAGTCAAGTGGTTGTTTAACTATTTCAGTGAGCTTCCTTTCCTCTTATGATGGAAGGAACAGATCACTGCGGCCTGCTCCTGGCCTCGTCTGGTAACGTTATGTCTGACCCACAAACCTCTGAAATAATCCCTGAGGATGTCAGGGTAGAAAACATTCTGGCTGTGACCAGTAAGCTGAACACAGAATCTCGCGCCAAAATCTTTTCGGCCCTGGCGGATCCTACGCGCCTCCGCATTGTAGAGCTGCTGGCTCACCATGCCGAGCTAAGCGGTTCTGAGATAGCCACTACTTTGGGGATTAGCCTTGCCCTCTTCTGTCACCACTCCCGGGCGCTGGCAGAGGTCGACCTCCTAAAGGTACGGCGCGAGGGACAAACTAAATACAATTCTCTGAATCGGTTACTGCTAGAAGCGTGCTTTATGAGTCTCACAGAAGACCCTGCGGCTGCCTCCTAATACTTAGGAGATTTCCAGTAATAAAATTACCTCCGTGATGTGGGTGCTTTGCCCGTCAAGCGGGTAAAACACCCACATCACGGGTAAATTCTTATGCAGAAATCTCCTAAGCCATAAAAATTGCTATGGTAATCCTGGAAAGAATTTTGGCCTGATATGGCACCCTGTGTACCGTCTTTTACGCTGTAATGGGGATAAAATTCAGGTGTTTTGGTGAGGAGTGTAGACCGTAAGAATCATGGAAAATTCCGACCTGCCGCTGTCGGTTGAAAGTCCAGATAATGTGCCCCGTGAAGTGCGAGTGGCGGGGTTACGCAATACGATCGAAACGCTGGAGATAGCCGATAGGGTCGCTCATAACGGCTATCTAATTACCAGTTCCGAGCTGGCCGATTTAATGGATGTCAATGCCAGTGCGGTCACCAGCCGTGGGGACAACTGGGTTTGGCGAAATTGGGTTGTTTCCAGGGTGCGCCGGGAAGGAAATCAGATCCTCTGGCAATTGGAGCGCGTGGATTAAGCATTTGCCCCTTGCAATCATTCTTCTTTTACACTGCCTTGAAAGAATCCTCAAATCAGCCGATACTGCTTCAGCGGGGTTGCAGTTTCCTGGTTATCATGGACGCCTATGGGTAGGGACAGCTCCGATTGGGGCTATTATGTCGTGCTCTCCCATGGTTAAAACGCTATATATGGAATTTGTATAAGAGTATCTCCCCTTCTGACAATATATCTAGTAGTCTAGTGAAGCTAAGAAAACTATCCTGAGTGCCATGAACCTAGGTTGGTGGATCCAACGGTGTCTGCTCCACCGGTTTCCCCTTCCAGGAGTGCTGAGCTATCAGGAGGCTTAAGCATGGGAAAACTCTTGAGCAGCGGTAGATTTTGCTGAGAAAGTCCTAATACAGTGGGTGCGTGGGTTGGCAGTTCGGTCAAACGGAGTGGGGCAAGGGATGACGATGGCTACAGTGGATGAAGCGCTGGATAACGTTTGGCATCAAGTTTTGGATCAGCTTCAGCTTCAGCTAAGCCGACCCACCTTTGAAACCTGGATTAAGTCTGCTACTGCTGAACAGCTAGATGATCATCGGCTAGTCATCTGTACGCCCAACAGCTTTGCCTGTAATTGGCTGAAGAAGTATTATCTGAAAACAATCGCAGAGGCTACCCAGAAGATTTTGGGTCGTACTGTCGAGATTCAGATTACTGTGCGTCAGGGGGAAGCTCTGGATGCAGATGCGATCGCCCCCGAAATGCTCTGGCCCCTTGGCTCCGAACAGCCCGCGGAATCCGCGGCTCCGGCTCCAGCTCCACCCCGCCCTGGCAAGTCTACTGAGTTGAATCCCCGCTATATCTTTTCTCGCTTCGTTGTCGGCTCCAACAACCGCATGGCCCATGCGGCATCTCTTGCGGTGGCAGAGTCGCCCGGTCGTGAGTTCAACCCTCTTTTCCTCTGTGGCGGTGTCGGGTTGGGTAAAACCCACTTGATGCAGGCGATCGGCCACTACCGCATGGAAATTGACCAGAACTCTCGGGTGTTCTACGTCTCCAGCGAACAGTTCACGAACGACTTAATTAATGCCATTCGCCAGGACAGCATGCAGAGCTTCCGGGAGTTGTACCGGGCTGTGGATGTGCTGTTGGTAGACGATATCCAGTTCATTGAAGGGAAGGAATACACCCAGGAAGAGTTTTTCCATACCTTCAATACCCTGCATGAGGCTGGGAAGCAGGTGGTACTGGCGAGCGATCGCCCCCCGAACCAAATTCCCCGCCTTCAAGAACGCCTCTGTTCTCGTTTTTCCATGGGGCTGATTGCCGACATCCAATCCCCCGACCTGGAGACCCGGATGGCGATTCTCCAGAAGAAGGCCGAGTACGAAAACATGCGATTGCCCCGTGAGGTAATCGAGTACATCGCATCCAGCTACACCTCCAACATTCGAGAGTTGGAAGGGGCATTGATCCGGGCGGTGGCCTATGTGTCAATCTCGGGCCTACCGATGACCGTCGAGAACATCATGCCGGTGCTGGAAACCCCCAGCGATCGCACCGAGGCCTCTCCGGAAGCTGTCTTGATGGTTGTTGCTGAGCATTTTGGTATTTCCATTGAAGACATGAAGGGTAGTTCTCGTCGGCGAGAGATTAGTGTGGCTCGTCAGGTGGGCATGTATTTGATGCGCCAGCATACACATCTGAGTTTGCCAAAGGTTGGTGATGTGTTTGGTGGTAAGGATCACACCACGGTTCTCTACAGCTGCGAGAAAATCACGCAGCTCAAGGAGACTGATATGGAAATGGCTCGGACGCTGCGGCAGTTGAGCGATCGCATCAGCCTTTCCAACCGCTAGTAGGCTGCGGCCTAAGTTCACAACCTATGTTTTTGTGTAGGGTGCTTCGCACCCTACACAAAAACATAGGTGATGGATTTCTGCCTCAGCGTACTAGTTAGTTATCAATCGACATAAAAGATGTGCGCGGTGTGTATAGCATCGCGCACATCTTTTATGTCCAAGACCGATGGGTTCTTGTTAGTGCGATGTGTTCCACATACCCGGCAGCGCCACCCCCATAGGAGAGATGGATGTGGGACTTCGCCCCACATCCATCTCTCCTATCTCACCCGATCAGAAAGCATGGTAGGGCCTGATGTGAATTGGCAATTACGGAGTAACTGGAGTTCCAACCAGTTCATCCATAACTTCAGCGATGCGGTAAAGGCGATGGCACGGCTAGTATTGGATCTCGAAGAGAGCAGGCCGTTATCGGCATCTCCTCGGGAGGCACGATCCGGAGCTTGTACGATGCAGAGGGCTTTCTGGCGATTGCGAAACTCACAGACGTGGGCCCAACTCATCATCCCATAGGCGACCAAATTCGCGATGACCTGTTCAATGCTGTGCTCCTGGTCATCCATTTCTTCTACCTTGGCCCCCAGGTGCCCACCCGCAGTATGCGGATCTTCCATGACAAAGCCATCTGGCAATCGACCAAACTAACCTAAGGGCTTTTCCAGTGCTGCGCTTTGTGTACCCATCGAAAAAGACCATTTTGGCGTGCACTATGTGCACGCCAAAATGGGCACTTCAGCTTATCCCGAACTGAGGTTTGCATAGCTTCGCCACACAACGATTCATGCAAGAGGTCTATTGACGATGCGCCTAATGTGAATGGGTATTACAGAGAACTCTCCCATTCAGAGCGTAGCAGCCCGTACCAGTACTCACTGACCCAGCGATCCTTAAACCAGTAGTAGTCAATAAAGTGAGCTTCGCGACGCATCCCAAGCCGCTCCAAAAGGCGCGCTGAAGGGTGGTTGTCGACATGGCAAATAGCCCGCACCCGATGCAGATTGAGATCTGAAAAGAGGTAGCGAAAAAGCCGGGCGATCGCCTCCCCCGCATACCCCTGTTTCTGGTACTCCCCGGCCAAAGTAATACCAAACTCAGCCTGCCGAACATCTTCAGACAACACACAAAAGGCACAGTCTCCCACCAGGTGATTCAGGTGGCGGGGTTGAATGGCGATCTGATACCACTCCCCCGGTGTGCCAGGCTGAAGAGCCTGCATGGTTTTCACAAAACGAATGGCATCTGCCAGGGGGAGGGGCGGGTGCCAGTACTGGTAGCGGGCGATCGCTAAATCAGATCGATAGGCAGCAAAGTGCTCTGCGTCCCTCATTTCGAAGGGACGCAGAATCAGTCGTTCGGTTTCAAACCGAAGGCTCATGGAGCCGTGGCGTTAGGAACGTGCTCAAAGCGCAGTTTGGTTTGCTGAACAGGCTTAGGAACCGCAACAGGATAGCTGCCCGTGAAGCAGGCCGAGCAGAAAGTGCCCCACTCCTGCTCAGTCGCCTTCATCATCCCTTCCCAACTGAGATAAGCCAGCGTATCAACCCCAATTTTCTGACGGATCTCTTCAACACTCTTGGTCGCAGCAATCAGTTGATCCTGCGTGTCAGTATCAATGCCGTAGAAGCAAGGATGGGTAACGGGAGGCGACGAAATCCGCATATGGACTTCTTTCGCGCCCGCTTCCCGCAGAGCTTTGACAATCTTAGAACTAGTGGTGCCGCGTACCAATGAGTCATCAATAATAACAATCCGTTTCCCTTCCAGCACGTCACGCAGCGGATTCAGCTTCATACGAATTCCCGCTTCTCGCATGGCCTGGGTCGGCTGAATGAATGTGCGGCCGACGTAGCGGTTTTTAATCAACCCTTCGCCGTAAGGAATGTGGGTTTTCTCAGAAAATCCAATGGCGGCAGGAATACCAGAATCAGGTACACCTAAAACCAAATCGGCATCAACGGCAGATTCAAGCGCCAGTTGGTGACCCAGGCGGAGGCGATAGCTGTAAAGGCTTTCGTCATGCATCACGCTATCGGGCCGCGCAAAGTAAATCATCTCAAAGATGCACAGCTTGCGCGTTTCCGTTGACCAGGTGATGGACTTCAAACCGCTATTGTCAATCCATACCAGCTCGCCCGGTTCCACATCTCGCAGGTAGGTAGCTCCAAAAATATCCAGAGCGCAGGTTTCGGAAGCGATGACATAGCGCCGGGTGCCATTTGATGATTCATCGCCCAGCAAACCAATGACCAGAGGCCGAATCCCATTGGGGTCACGGGTGGCAATCAGCCCTTCCGGTGTACCAATGACAAGGCTAAAGGCTCCCCTACAACGTTTGAAAGCAGCGATCGCCCCCTCAATCCAGTCCTTGCCGGCATCGACTTCCTGAGCGATCGCGTAAGTGATCATCTCCGAGTCGGTCGTTGTTTGCAGCTCTACATTAGCCGCCAGGAGTTCCTCCCGCAGCTGGTCCACATTCACCAGGTTGCCGTTGTGGGCCAGAGCCAGCTTTCCCAGTCGGCTATCCACTACCGCAGGCTGAGCATTGCAACGGCGACTGCTACCCGTGGTGGAGTAGCGGGTGTGGCCCACAGCCAAATGTCCAGTTAAATTCTTCAGGTCAGTTTCACTGAAGACCTGAGAAACCAAACCCATGTCTTTATGGAGATGTACCTGAGTTTCTCCGTTGATAGTCTCGAAAGTAGCAATCCCAGCCGATTCCTGGCCACGATGTTGCAGGGCGTAGAGGCCGAAATACGTCAGCTTGGCAACGTCTTCCCCAGGGGCATAAACACCGAATACCCCGCAGGCTTCTTCGGGCTTGTCGGGACGTTCCTGAGTCGTTTCAACAGCGGTATCGTCCAACGCAGCAACAAAAGCGTCGTCATCAGAATAGGGAATCATGGGGTCGGCAAGCTCCAATATGGGCAAAAACTGAAAAAAGGCAGAAGGCAAACGGCAGACGGCCGGAGCAACTAAGCCAGAGGATAAAGAAATGAAGGTGAGCCGGACACTAAACGCCGGAATAAATGTTTGTGGAAGCCAGAAATTTCCCTAATCACACGTTAAGGAAGGCTTAACTATTTTAACGTAGGGGGCGATCGCCCCCTCGTTTTCTAGACGACCTTGAATTATGCCTGCAAGCGTCGTTCAATGGCATTTTGCCAGTAGCTTCTTAACTCAACTATGCTAACGTCTACCAGGGTGGGATGGTGCCCTGTCGATATGCGTAATGGTGCGGAAGTTGATGCAACTTCTCCCAGGCGTTGCCAGTATTGATGCAGTTGTGTCGTCAGGTATGCCTCCCAAGCTTCCTGATGATCGGGCGCAACCGACACCAGAATGCGGCCTCCCGACTCACCAAATAGCAGGCGATCGTACCGTTCTTCCGCTGAGAGTGCCACAGGCAATTCAACCGTGGCTCCGCGATCGCCCCCAATGCAGCATTCCGCCAAAGCTACGGCCAGCCCACCCTCAGCACAGTCGTGAGCCGATCTCACCCAACCGCGCCGGATGCCTTCACGACAAGCGGCCTGCACCCGTCGTTCCACTTCAAAATCCACTACGGGTGGCTGACCAGCCACCGTTTGATGAACCGTGGCCAGATATTCAGAGGCTCCCAGGGTTACCGGCGAATCTTCCAACGCAACGGGGACACCCAGCAGGTAAATTCCATCCCCTTCACCTTGCCACCCAAGACCCCGCACCTGATGGATGTCAGACACCAGACCTACCATACCAACCACAGGCGTTGGGTAGATAGGTTGAGGTACCCCGTTAGCATCCAGGGTTTCGTTGTAAAGAGAAACGTTGCCACCCGTTACCGGGGTGCTTAGTTCCCGGCAACCATCGGCTAAACCGCGACAGGCCTCGTGCAGTTGCCAGTAGCTAACGGGCTTCTCAGGGCTACCGAAGTTCAGGTTATCAGTCACGGCCAGCGGCTCAGCACCAACACAGCTCAGGTTACGGGCCGCTTCTGCTACGGCCATGCGTGCCCCTTCAACCGGGTTGAGGTAGACGTAGCGGGCATTGCAGTCCACCGTCGCGGCAACGCCACGGGTGGCAGTTGCGAGATTTTGGGGATCGCGATCGCTCACCGGACGCACACGTACCACCGCGGCATCTGCTCCACCGGGAAGCATCAGGGTATTATTTTGCACTTGATGGTCGTACTGCCGATAAACCCAACGCTTTGACGCAATATTGGGACTGTCGAGCAGACGGAGAAGGATATGACTCCAGGTAAAGTGATCACTACCAAGGGTAATCCCGGTCTCATCACACTCAGGTAACTGAGCTTCTGTCCAGGCCCAGGCCTTTTGGGCGTACTCGGGCGGCTCGGCTAGCAACTCGCGATGGTAGATCGGCGTATTGTCAGCCAGAGCGGTGGCAGGGACTTCTGCCGCCACTTTGCCGTGATGGAAAATGCGCACGATAGGTTCTTCGATGACGGTTCCCGCCACCACCGCATGCAAACCCCACCGCTCAAAAATATCAATCAGTTCTTGCTCGCGCCCCTTGTGAGCTACAAACAGCATGCGCTCCTGGGATTCAGACAAGAGGAACTCATAGGGCACCATGCCGCTTTCTCGGACCGGCACTTTATCTAAATCAAACTCAATACCAACGCCACCTTTTGCAGCCATTTCAGAGGTAGAGCAGGTAATGCCCGCTGCCCCCATATCCTGAGCGGCTACAACAGCTCCCGTTTTAAAAGCTTCCAGACACGCTTCAATCAGTGATTTCTCCAAAAATGGATCACCGACTTGAACAGCAGGGCGATCGTCCATCGACGCATCACTTAATTCCGCACTGGCAAAGCTGGCTCCTCCCATCCCATCGCGTCCGGTGGTAGAGCCCACGTACAGCACTGGATTACCGATACCGGAAGCACCTGCTTTGACAATTTCTGGTGTCTCCATCAGCCCCATCGCCATGGCATTTACCAGGGGATTGCCAGAGTAAGCCGGGTCGAAGTACACCTCGCCGCCTACGGTAGGCACGCCAACACAGTTACCGTAATGGGAAATTCCCGATACCACTCCACTGAAGAGGCGTCGAGTTCGCGCGTCTTCTAAATTGCCAAACCGGAGGGAATTGAGCACTGCGATGGGACGCGCGCCCATCGTAAAAATGTCGCGCAGGATACCACCCACTCCGGTCGCTGCCCCCTGGAAGGGTTCTACGGCTGAGGGGTGGTTGTGGGATTCAATCTTAAAAGCGAGATGCAAACCATCTCCCAAGTCAACGACCCCTGCGTTTTCACCAGGGCCGACAAGGATGCGATCGCCCTCCGTCGGAAACTGCTTTAGTAGCGGCCGTGAGTTTTTGTAGCAGCAGTGCTCTGACCACATGACCCCAAACATTCCCAGTTCGGCCTTATTGGGATGACGACCCAGACGGCGCACAATTTCTTCGTACTCGTCGGGCTTCAGCCCTTCATCGGCAATCTCTTCAGGGGAAAAGGGTGCAGGAGATGTAGCAGTCATCGATGGACCGGTGAAAATAGAACAAGCTTCATTCTATCGGTCTAAATACGCTTTCCCAAAAATCTATAGCGGTATTCAAGCCGATTCAGTACAGCAGGTGTGTGACGTTGAGCGCCACACACCTGCTGTACTGACACAGGGCCGTGTATTGCGTGTGTGTAAAACGCGCCATACCCAACAAAAATGCACTCGATCGCAAAGGAGTTATTCCATGCGGTTGAGTGAGGATCTTAGAAATCGCAGAGGGTGCGATCGCCCTCCAGCACCGTTGATTTTTTGCCAGAAAATTTCTAGCTCTCTCACAGGCAGGCTGCAACAACTCTTCTAAATCTTGCGACCCTAGAGCAGCAAATTCTTGCAGACGTTTTTCCATCCAACTGTCAAAAGCGATCGCACAGCCAGTCCGCAAATGCCTTACTATCTCTTCGTCCATAGAAAATAAAGGCATCTCGAAAGTGATGCATAGGTCACTCAGGAGGAAGGCGTTGCATAATGAGAATGATGCAGAGTTGAAAATGCTTTATGAATTGTCCTCATTGCACCAGCGACAGAATTGTTAAAAATGGGCATCGCAATGGTAAGCAAAGCTACTTG
>NZ_JAMPLB010000072.1:0-31597 GCF_039962325.1 Leptolyngbya sp. PL-A3 | reverse complement strand
AAAACGGTGGGTTGTAGAACGAACATTTGGCTGGTTAATGGGATGTCGGCGCTTGGTGAGGGATTATGAGCATTTGTCCGAAACATCAGAGACGTTTATTTATCTAGCGATGATCCGTATTATGGTGCGGCGATTGGCATGATTTCTAACACCCCAAAACTTTTCAAACATCCTCTAAAGGTATGTCGCCAGCTAGAAGAACTACATCTGTTCTGCACAGGGGAATACGTCCCTAATCGCCAGGACAAGAAGATGAGAGAAAAGACATTTTATAACCATCGAGAACGTGCTCTTGACTTTTTAGGATGGCTTAAAAATGTTGAAGGGTGGCAAGAAGAATCTTTAGACTTGTGCCTTCTAGAGAATACTAGTTTACTTAATAAATTCCTTTCCTGGGAAATCAATGAGAGAGGTAACACTTGCGGCTGGGCACAGGGATTTTGTGATTTAGCTATAAACGTTGCAAAATGGCAACACTGTCACGAGTCAAAAAAACCACAATATAGAGATGTTGAATCCGTTGAAGAGATTCGGATGATCAACAATAAGTTAGCTGAACGCTATGAGGAACAAAAGAAGGCGAATAAGAAATCGAAACGCTCTGAAAAAGAAATGACCTTAGAACAATGCGTTGAGATTTTAAAGTACCTAAAAAAATGCTGTGCCACAAGGGATTCTTGGGGTACCAAACGTTCTGATATTTCTGTACTCCGGGCTTGGCAGCGTTATTTAGTCATTGCTATTTTGACCTATTGTCCAATTCGACAGCGTGAAATAAGAGAACTAGAACTTGGTCGTACCCTCTTCCGTACTGAAAATGGTTATCGAGTTATTCTCCAACCAGAAGACAATAAAACTGGAGATGACCGTGATTTTATGTTGTCAGATATCTTGGCACAGGAGGTTGTAGCAGATTTAGATGAATGGTTTGATTACTGGAGACCTAAGATTAAAATTGCTATGAATGATTTAGATAGTTGGCTTAGTTTAGTAAGTCGTCGTGAATATAAGAATGTTAAAGAGCTAACTAACTACGTCGGCGAGTTAGAAGAAGGTATCCGACAAGCAGAAATAAAGGGAGATAACGAGAAGTTCACAATGCTTCAAAAGCGTTTAGATTCTGTACAAGATAATTATTTAACTTTATCGGAGGCAAAAGCAAATTTTCAAGAGAAATTAGTTTTTACATCTCTTGGTACTTATAAACTTGAGGGCTATGGTAAGGAGTTATCTGCTAGCGGTTTAGTTACGATGGTAACTCGTGCTGTTTATAGCTCTTCTGTAGCACTTAAGGCTGAAGGAAATCCCTTATTTGAAAATGTTGATCCCCGCAAAACGAATCCTCACTACTATAGGAATATTGCAATCACTCACGAGCGCCGATATGGCGAACCACAAAAACGAAAGGCTTTCCACAAAGTGCTTGGAAACTCTGAAAAGGTTGGAGACGAAGTTTATAACGAAATGCATCCAGCAGAAAAAACTATTGATGCCAAAGATTGGTGGCAATCTGAAACATTGCAAGGTAAATCTGCAATCATTGCCCACATTAAAGTACTTATGGCCAAGCTAACTTCCGAAGAAAAGCGCCAACTGTTTTTAGAGTTTCTATAGAAATCTTTGAAGATTGAATTTTGAACACTATCGAACTGCAAATAAAATCAGCTAGGTAGGTAATCAAATCTATCGGATATTGCTGCACTCCTACTCCCATCTAAAGTAACGAAGCTAGGTCTTGAGCAATGGATGAACTTCTTATTGATGAATGAACCGTAGACGTAGGTGTGGACAAAGTGAGGATGTAGACCGCTTTTGTGGTCAGGTGTGAACGCTGTCCACACCCTAATCCACACCTATCTATAGCATCCGCATCTGCCCACAGTCCACAGGGATTTACACGTGCCAACAGAGGTTAACAACGGTATCTGAGGAACTCTCCCTCCCCGTCCACACTGCCAATTTCTTGCACAGCTAACTGACGGAAGTAGCCCCGAATGATAGCGGTGGAGACCTGAGTGGTCTTCAGCAAACGAATTCCTGAACGCGCATCGCGGGCTGTTATCCAATCTCCCCGACGGTGAGCAAATTCGACAATTGCCCTCAACTCCCTCGGCAACCCATCCAACCGCTCATCCTTGGCTTCTTCTATTGGTACATTGGATTGTGCAGAACTAGCCTGATAGAGGCGTTCCAGCATCTCAGGGGTCAACTGAAATGGGTTCACCTGCTCATCTGACTGTTGGGTAGCTTCGGAAGGAGCAGTTGCAGGAGCAGTCACAGCTTCGGCTTCAGGGGTAGTGGAGGTGATCGCATACTGCTTTTGCAGTTCGGGCAACCACAACCAATCTGGGATCGTCAGCAAAACTTCTCCATGGCCAGGACGGAGCATCTTCACCTGGGCACTACGCACCTGCTCACCCCAATCCGTCTCCCCGTATTGGCGCGTCAATTGAATCGCAGAGCTATCCAGCAGGTCTCTGACTCCCTTAATGCCTGCAAAGCCACCGGAAAGAGTACGAGCATGATTAATCAGAATCGGTGCAATGCCGTGCTTATCGCTCTCACTCAAAGCTGTTCGCACTAGAGACTGACCCAGTTCCTCATGACCGTTGCTGTACTGGGTCAACTCGTCGATCACCAAACTTTGGCGATCGCCTCCCATCCGCAGGTTCTCTACCAAGTCGCTGTAGAACGCCTGAATCGCATCAAAGTCACCACCGGCTCCTACCACCACACCCGCAAAAATCTTCTGCCCGTCACGGTGGGGAGTGACAGCAATCGTGGGCCATCCCAGCAGATAGCTGCGGAGGTAGGCGATCGCACTGGCCAGGCTCGACTTCCCGCACTGTTGAGGGCCAGACACTACCACCAGCTTCCCCATCAGCACAAAGCGCATATCGGGGCAGTCTGCCACCAGACGTTGCCACAACTGCCACTGAAGTTCGCTCCAGTTTTTAGAAATGGGGGGTGGTGCGATCGGACTTAGAGAAGGGATGGCAGCCGTGTCAATAGTTTTGGGTTCAGCAGTGGTAGCGATAGAGGTACTCCCAGCAGCATTCAACTGCGCTAATACCCGGCGCTGGGACTCGTTCAAATAGCGCTCAATCCGTCCATTCTCGATGTCGTCAAAGGCTCGCTCGCCCCGACGCACTTTGTCTACCATGTACATCCCGCCTACAAGACCAACGGCGATCGCCAACGGAGCAGAGGCCAGAATAGATAAACAGTAGCCCACGCTGCCCAGAGTTGCCACCAGGGGCAGCATGAGGGAGCCGTGGTAGTTCTGGAGAATGCGATCGCCCGCCTGCTGCACAAGGGCGCTATGTGGGTCTAAACCCGATTCGGCAATCTGTTGAATCGCTTTGATATCAGAAAAGTTCATAAGAGTTCTCCTCAAAGGGTAAAGAAAAAGGGGCACCACGGCAGTGCCGCGATGCCCCAGATGAAGCGTGATCAGTTGCTCTCAGACTTATTGGAGGGCCGCAGCAGAGTAAAACGAGAGGCTCGATCTAGTAGGTCAGATACGAGGCCATTGCCGTTGCCATTTGAAGCAGCAGAACCATTTGTTTGCTGCTTTGCTTGGGCGATCGCTTGGTCTACAGCTTCATCCCCGTAAGTTTTCCGCAAGTGCTTGATGAGCGAGCTTTCTTCTTCTGGCGGAGGGGCTGCTGATTTGGTGGGCTGCTTCGGCTTTGACGATGAACCCGTAGCTATGGATGAAGTCGTTGGCTGCTTCTCAGGCTTGAAAATGGCTCGACCGCCTTCGGCCAACAACCAAAGGAAGCAAACCACTTGCACTGTTGAAAGGCAGATAACTAGCCAAAGCAAATCGCCCCAATTAATTACCAAACCTGTAAAGGAAACTACGAACGGCTTGAAGTAACGAAGCAGGATAGCCAGGTCGGTGCAGAATGCCGCATAGCAGAGCAGCATGATGCGACCAATCCAGCGTTGCGGGAAAGCGTTGTATTGGGTCTTAAGGCTGGCAACCAGGGGATTGTCCTTGTCATTCACCTCCAGCCCACGGAAGCGTTCAGCGGCTTTAATTAGAAGAGCCAAGGCACCAAGGGAGCCTTTTACCAGTAGAGGAAGCACTTCCAGCACTTGCAGTAGTGCCCATAGCACCAGAGCCACAAAGCCAATCAGGAGCTTGAAGAATCCTTCTGGAGCAAAGAAGGACATCAAGATCTTGTAGTAGAGAGTCGCATTCCAGACGCAGAACACGACCAGACCAATCCGCGTAACCAGAACCAGCATCGTGATACCAAAGGAACCGGAATTCCCTAAACCGGGGTTTTTGAGCGTGTTTGCCATTAGCCCTCACCTCCGATTTGGCCGAAGTGCGCACCATTGGTCACGGCTCGTTCGATCGCCTTTCGCACCACGTCCGGTGCTGCGTTTCCAGCGAACTGAGTGATCCGGCCATCTTCACCGACGATCGCAGTTCCACCGATCGAATCGCAGACTACCAGGCCCGGTTGCAGGGGATTGCCATTAATCCCGCTGACTACTTTGGAGTTAGGCACCAGTTGGGCGAAGTAGCCGTTTTCAGAGAGTAGTAGGCAATCGGCATCGTAGCGAGCATTGGCGATCGCCCGCTCTTGCTCCATCAGTTCATTACTACGTTGCAGGTTGGCAACACGAGTGACCTCGCTCTGGCGTTGCTGGTAGCGCTCCCATTGGCGCGGAGCTTCCAGAGCAACAGCACCAGCGGCCACTAGCACGACGGCCAGGGGAGTTAGTTGTTGGGTCAGGGTTTTATCAGGATCTGGGTTTCGTAACATAGGATTGTTCCTCTCGATTTGCGTGGAGTGGACAGGGGGCGATCGCCTCGGCCTGAGAAACTGGGCGATCGCTCTCCCCTAAAGAATTTGGGGTATCCCAATCAGGGATTGGTGAATTGGGTGAATGAGGGCACTGGTGAGCAACGGTGAACGCTAGGGCAGCACTCAGCAGCCCAATCAAGATGAAGATAAAGGGCCAGTAGGGTTTTCCTGCGGCTTTCCCAGGTCAAGCAATTGAGCCAGCATTTCTTGAAGGTCTGAGGTAGTAGTAGTCTGCTGCGATGCCAGAAGCTGAGATTTGAGGGCAGCCACTTTCAGATCCACGACCGTTCCCTGAATAAGGGACTCCAGCTTTTTCTTGTCAGCCTGAGTCTTTTTCAGAGCTTGTTCCTGGGCGGCCACTTTCTCATCCATCGCCTTTTTAGCCGCGCTGGTGGCAATGGTGGCGATCGCCACCACCTGATCTGAGTCCACCGTCTGGCCCATCACCCCATCGAAGTGCCGCACCATAACAGCCGGGTCAAAACCTTCAGGTAGAGCCAGATCAAGCATCTGGGTAGGAGCCAGCGTCGAGTGAGTGACGAAGCCCTCCGGCACCATAGTCACTGTCGGCATAACAGGCGGCTCAGCTTCAGGTTCAGGTTCAGGCTGAATATCGAATTCATGGCGCAGGCGATCGCACATCGTAGGCGTTAGGCCATCAGCCACATCCCATTGCAACTCCTGGCAGCGACGGTAAACGGTCGTCTTTGCCAGACCCGTATCCTTGCAGAACTTTGTTAACGAGGTGTTCATCGGTTAAAGCCTCAAAAGCTTGATGGAACTGGTGGAACACAGCGGAACAGCTTTGGAACAGCATTCTCTCGTCACAAGCGGAACAGCGATCGCCAAACCACTAGTTTCATAGGCCGTTCCAGGTTGTTCCATAACTCTGAAGGGATGCTAACACGGATTGCATCAAATGAATCATTTGCATCAAATGAATTATTTAAGGCAAAATGAGATCGTTCCTCGTAGGAGTTTTAGAATCTATGCATTCCAAGCTCATATCTGATGACATGAAGCGCACCACAGTTAGCTTTGAGGACGACCACTACGCCATCCTGGAAAAGTGGGCAGAAAAAGACATTAGGACTGTGCCGAACCTAATCACGGCAATTGTGGTGAGTGTTCTACGCGGAGAACCCATGTCTGTTCCAACTAACTTGGATAAGAAGTGAGGGCGATCGCCATGAATCCACCCCGGAAAAATCAAGAGTCTCAGCCTCAACCCACTCCCCCTTCCGGAAGCGGGAATGAGGTGCTGGGCCTGCGGATGGATGCCCTCGATCAACGTATGGAGCGCATTGCGATTGCAATTGAGGCCATTGAGGAGCAACTTGCCAGGTTATCTGAGCTATTGGTATCCCATGCCAACGCGCAAGAACAACGCTCCCAGGCTATTGACAGCAAGCTAGACCGTATTGCAACCGCTTTAGAAGGGCATGTCACTCTTGCAAATCAGCAATCTCAAGCAATTGCGGCTCTAACCAACTTGGCCTCGCAACTGTTGGCACGAACGGCATAGGATAAACGCTACAGAATCGACAGGGCGATCACCATGATTGAAGCCGTTCACAACCCAGTCACCTTCGATGAGTTCATCATCTGGTATTCGGAGAACTCAAAGCATTGCTGTGACTTGCGTGATGGCGAGACGGATAAGGGTATATCCGTCACAATGCAAGATTTCACAAAGGACTCAAAACAGCCACCAGTACACTTGCACTTATTAGTGTCTGGAGGTAAATTATTGATCAGCCCGATCAAACACCATACCCGAAGCTTTCGGAAGGAGCGGCAGAACTATCTAGCAGAGATCGCTAGGAGGGTTCTGTCGCTTGTTGGTTTTCATCCTCAGTCAAACCCCAAAATTCTCTTCCTTCAAGGGGTTGATTGGATTATCCTTAACAGGATAGTCGGGGAAATCCTACAGTCCACCAGGGCCTGTAGCCACAAGTTTGCCCACGACATTCTCCAGGAGGTCAGCCCCATGCGTTAGCCCAGATAGGACACAACGCAAAAACTAATAGCCCCAAAAAACAAAAACCGCTACGAGGGGCCAATCTCAAAAGCGGTTTCTGTAAAAGTTACAGGTTATTTGGTTTTGCATAGTCCCACCTTACTTGGTGGATAGCTGAAAGAGTGTTGCTCTCTCAGTACAGGGAGTTTTTGTGTCAAAAACTCACCTAGTCTTGAGACAAAGATAGCACACTGATGGATTTGTGCGTCAATTTTTGCTACAACCTGCTTCTCAAGATTGGGTCTGAAGCGTCCACCCCGCCTTTGCTTCATCGACTCCATATATAGGACTAAGGGCTGAATTAAGCCTATCAAAACACTATGAATACTTTGCTTTCGGAGACTCACACCCCTGAGTCTTCACAGGATTTTTTGTCTAATTTTTCTGCTCACTATCAAGGTTTTTTAGGGCGGGATAAGCTCATTCCCACCAAACGCAAAAATCCTTGTGTTCTCTGTGGGAATACCTCGGGTAAATGTCGAGAGACCAATCACCTCCGGCTTTGCATGGAGTACACCGTTGGTCATTCCGTCGTCCCCGGCTATCGATTTACGGGCTTAAGTAAGGATGGTCTGTGGGGTGTCTGGGTGGTTGACGATCCAGACAATCGCTCTGACGAAGACCGCGAACAATGGTGGCAGGAGCAACAGATCCGGCAACACCTGCGGGAACAAGCCGAAGCCCAACAACGCGCCCAGTCTTTACCTGCTTCTGAACGCGATCGCCATTACCGACCCCTGCTCTCCCACCTCACCCTCCACCCCGAAGACCGGGCCGACCTCCACCGACGCGGCCTCAGCGAAGCCCAAATTAAAGCCAGTGGTTTTGTATCAGTTGAACCGTGGCAGAAACTACCAGAGGACTTCCCCCTCACATTGCCAGGGGTGAATCTGGATGGGCGATCGCTCAACGTTGCTGAAGCCGGATACCTCTGCCCCATCCGCGACATCGACGGATTCATCGTCGGCTTGCAGCTTCGTCTGCGGAATGCTGAAGACGGTGGCCGCTACCGCTGGCTATCAAGCGTCACTCAAAAACGACCTAACGGTCAGCCCCCCAATTTGCCCAATGGCGAGTTACCTCTGGCAGTATTCCGACCTGAGGAACTGACCCGGCAGGCGATCGCCCTGGTCGAGGGAACTGGCCCCAAACCCTTCATCACCTCCCAACGGTTAGAGGTGATCACTATTGGCGCGGCTGGTGGACTCTTTGCCGCCAGTGCCGAAACTCTGCGGGTGACCCTGGAACAGTTAGCCGCAGAATTGGGCACCCACCGCATTGAGTTCTTCCCCGATGCTGGTTCGCTGGAAAACCCAAATGTCCTGCGCCAATACCGAGCCACCTGGGAATTACTGGAACAGGAAGGCTACTCCGTTTTTGTGGGTTGGTGGGGACAAACTTCCAAGGACTATCCCGACATTGACGAGTTGGAGGATGTGAAGGCGATCGCCTTCCTCTCTCCCCAAGCATTTTTGGCAATGGCTCCAGCAGATGTTGCAGCCAAGGTAGCCGCACATCCCCACAAAGCCAAAACTGCAAAGATCGAAGCCGCATTGCATCAGGAGCACAAGCAGCAGGAACGGGAACGTTACCGGGCCGAAACCGATCGCATCATGGCCGAATTCAATGGCCTGCGAGTTGAACCCACGATCGCTCTATCAGGGCGCTACATTCCCTCAGGCCTTCTGCAACTACCCCAAACCGCTGGCATCGTTTTGATTGATGGCCCGATGGGTGTCGGCAAAACCTCAACCGCTCTGAAAGAACTGGTTCAACAGCACCGCCGCCAGTACCCCAATGCCTTTCGTTGTCTCCTTACTCCCAGAAATGCCCTGGGGCGACAGTCCGCTTCCGTACTGGGATTGCCACACCACAGCGACTTCAAAGGCTTTGGCCCCTGCCCCACTGAAGTTACTCTCTGCCCCGAATCTGGATGGCGTTTTCCTACCAAGCGATTACCAGACGGGCCTCCACTGCTCCTCATTGATGAAGTGAGCCAGCTACTCCATCAAGTTCTGGAGGGCAAAACCTCAGGGCGAAACCATGCCCTCAACCTTTGTTGGTTACGATCGCTCTTTCAATGGGTCAAAGAACAGGGCGGCTGGATTGTACTTTCTGAAGATGGCATTACCAATCTGGAAATAGATCTCATCGCCCAAGCTTCCGGCCTTGAGGTAGTGCAATTCCTCAAGTTCGAGCGCACCGAAAACGGGAACAGAGACATTACACTCTTTAGTTCACCCTCCCGCACCTGGGCTGAAATCAAAAAGCGGCTCAGCAAGGGAGAAAACCTCGTCATTGCCAGTGACTCGGCCAAGTGGTTACGTCAAACCCGTGAGATGGCAATCGCCTTCGGCATTGACCCCAATGATATTTGCATTATCGACAGCGAATCTTCGTTAGAAGAGTGGGCACAACAACTCAGCACCAACCCCGATAAGTGGATTGCTAAGCATCGCCCCCGCATCCTGGGCTACTCTCCCACCTTCCAGCAGGGCATCAGTATTGCAGACCCCAACAGTCATTTTCAGGCGATGGCGATCCATCTGGTGCATCTGGACTGGCGATCCGCCAAACAAATGCCTGAACGCCTCAGAACCGATGTTCCTCGCTTTGGTTATGTGAAACCTTCTGGTGCTCGTACCGATGAATTCTTTAGCAGTTGTCGTCCTGAGGTCATCGTTCGCGACTTCTACCGCAATGTTGGAGGAGTAGAGAAGCTGACGCAGTTTGCCGAGTACGCACGGTCCAAAGATGTGAAGAATGCCGACGGGGTTCCTCTCGACCTGGTGGAGGCGATCGCCAACCTCAAAGCGTCAGAAAATGACCCTAATTCTGACTTCGGCTTTTGGCTACACCACTATGCCCGTTACCAGGCCAGGGGTACTTACAATCGTCTGACCTTACGAGAAAGCCTGGTAGGGCTATGGAAATCGCGAGGATTTAGCGTTCAGTTTGTTGAAGGTACAGCTAAGGCAGAGATTGAGGAGCGGCAACGGATTGGAGGGAAGTTGGCGATCGCCAAAGCCTCTACCTTTGCCCAACTCGATGCGAGTGAAATAACCCTGACAGAAGCCCGCTCCATCCTGGAAGAAGTGGAAGCCACCCAGGAGCAACGGGAACTGGCCCACAAGCGATTACTTCAGGATAAGTTGCCAGGAGTGGATCTGAATGACCCGCAATTTATCCTGAAGATTCTCGTGGAAGACAACGGACGTTTCCTAAAAACTGCCGAACTGCTTTGGATGGCACGCAACCCAAAAGCTGCCCAATGGCTAGACCGCTGGACCTGGATGAATGAACTCACCCAGGCAACCCGACGGGGGCACTTTGCAAGCTATACTCGCCTTTCCTTCCGCTCCGGTCAGGCAAAGCTACTGAATGAATGTCCGCTCCAGCCCTTCATTGATGGCAAGGTTGGGCAATGGGATAACAACAGCCGGGAGGCGATCGCTGTCCACCAATGGGCAGTCCTGCGCCGTCACCAGTTCCGCCGCTACCTGCGACTCAACATCTCCCAAGACCATCCCCCGGTCAAAACCGTCAACAAGTTGCTGCGGAAGCTGGGGTACGAGGTTAAGCACCAGGGTTGGAAGGGGAGCCGGGAGCAACGGGAGCGTCAGTACGGCATCGCGAACCTCCAAGACACCGACCGCGATGCCATCGTGAAAGCGTTGGAAGAGCGGTTTATCAAGCGTCTTGAGGACAAGGAGGGCATCTCCGATCCGGCAGATTCAGTTCCCGTGATCGCAGCTTGTATAGAGATACCACCCCTTCCAAGTTGCGATCACGGACCTCAGCCTGATTGGTCAAAATGCCCTCAGGATGTGCTGGTCATGATGCAGGCGGCGTGGGCTGATGCGGAGAACGAGCATCAGCGGCAGGCGGTTTTGGATGCGATCGCGGAGTATGGGAGGGCGGTCGCATAGTCCTTCTATTAATGCCGAAATACTCAGCCTTGTTAGGTACTTGGAGATGGCGCGACTACTTTGCTCTTGTGGGGAAATAAGTAAAGACTGGGTTGGGGATAGCCATTATGGCAGTCCCAGGAGTTGCTTCTGTTTGGGCATACTGAGCGGGTAATGCAATGTGGCAAAAGCTCGGTAAACCCCTGGAATGGCAACATCTACTCGTCACTTTCCGCTCGCTGCTCAGGCTCATCGATGGACCCAACTTTTTGACTTTCGTCAGGTTCCTTTCTGGAAACAAGCGATCGCAGCAATGCTGTATCTCAGTCTGGCTTACCTATCAAATTTTGCGATAGATCCAGTGTCTGGTTTTACCTCTGTCTGGTTTCCAACGGGAGTCAGTGTTGGGCTCATTTACATCTGGGGCTATCCTATCTGGTTAGGCTCAATGGTAGGAGGCCTCCTAACTCAAATTATTTTTTTCAATGGTCTATCTACTGTCTCTGATCTGTTGCTGACACTTCTGATAATCGTGATCGGCACAATTGGTCAGTTATTAGGGGTTTACTGGACGGCCCACTTAACGAATAATCGCTACTTCTTAGGCCATGCTAAAGATACAACTTACTTTATTACCTGTAACTGCTTTCTAAGTCCTCTTTTCGCTGCAGTCCTCACTCCACTCATCCTCTGCTTGCTAGGCAAGTTTGCCTGGTCGTTTTACCTACCTATTGCTCTAGGAGTGTGGATGGGAGATTCTTTTGCCACTATGTCCGTAACGCCCTTAATTGTGACCTGGGATCAAAATGCTCCTATATTTAGGCGGCTACTCCAGCAACAGCCCATTGAAGGGATGCTCATTCTATTCCTGATGCTGGTGGTAAACCAAATTGCTTTTATTCAAGGCTATCCTGTCGCCTATCTCTTAGTTCCTTTAATCATTTGGGCTGCGTTTCGCTTTGGGGAATTGGGTGCAACACTGCTGATGGTTAGTACGGCTGTGATTGCAATTATCGGTACTGTTCAAGGGCATAGTGCGTTTACCTATAAGTCCCTCAATTCATCTGTAATACTGCTGCAATCTTTCATTGCATTCATTAGCATTACGACCTTAACTTTAAGTGCTGTTCTAAATGAAAACGAGCGAGCTAAATCCGATTTGAAATACACGAATGCGATGCTTACCCAGTTTCTTAACACCTTGCCGGTTGGAGTGAGCGTTCATAGTCAGAATGGGACTGTTCTATACTCCAACCCGCTGGCTGAACAACTCCTAAAGGTAAATCAGGATGCCGAAGGTAACTCATCCACCTGGCACGGCTCCATCTACCGCGCCGGTTTGGACACTGCGTGTTCTTCTGAGAACCTGCCAGTAACCCGAGCTCTCGAAGGAGAATATCTACTCGATGATGACTTAGAAATTCATCGGGGAGACCGAGTGATTCCCCTGGAAGTACGAGGGACACCCATACTCGATGACCAGGGGCGAGTGACTTCTGCAATTGTTGTCTGGCAAGATATCAGTGAGCGCAAGCGAACTGAAGCTATTTTGGCTGACTATACTCGGGAATTAGAGTTGGAGGTCACCCATCGGACGCGAGAACTGGCCAATACGAATCAGCAATTGCAGCGAGAAATTCAAGAACGGGAGCGCGCGCAGGTAGCGCTTGACGAAGCGGTACATAAATTACAGCAGCTTATTAATATTGATGGACTTACCCAAATTGCGAATCGTCGCTGCTTTGATGGGCGACTCCGTTGGGAATGGCAAAGAGCTGCCCTAGAAAGGCTACCCCTAACCCTCATTCTGTTAGATGTGGATTATTTCAAGCGATATAACGACTTGTATGGTCATCAGGCCGGGGATGAATGTTTGATACGAGTTGCCCAAACGGCTGCACGGGCTGTAAAACGTCCAGATGACCTAGTTGCTCGCTATGGGGGCGAAGAATTTGCGGTTATTCTCCCCAATACCGACTGTAATGGAGCCATCCTGGTAGCTCAACGGCTTCAGAACGCCATGGAGGTTTTGAAAATTGCCTATGAAGGGTCTGAGGTCAGTCAGACGGTTACCCTCAGTATGGGAATAGTCCAGATACTACCTGGACAAAATAGCAACATAAACGCTTTTATTCAACTTGCCGATCAAGCTTTATACGAAGCGAAGCGGTTAGGGCGTAAACAATATGTTGTTGTGAAGGAATCTTAGTTAGATGCTTTACCCTTTCTAAAGCATGTAGTCGATTGCCTCCGTATTAAGACGGCCCCATATTAGCAAGCTGGGGAAGCACCTCTGGTTTTTTTAGAGAGGTGCTCGCTAGCCCTCCTAACTGGAATAAAACCCCTGCTCATGACCCCTAATTGCCTCAAACCATAATGGGTAATAGGTGTAGGCGATCGCACTCACATAAAGGAACCTCAGCAGCAGGCCCAAAGCTTACTAGATAAGGTACTTTGCTCCTAGCTTCTTCGCGGGTAGGTGCCCCTAGTACAGTGATCGCCCAACTCAGGTATATAGGTAGCAGTGGTGCGACGGTATTTCGGGGTAGGGCCAAGACACGGGGGTGGGGCCTGGGCTCTACCTTAAGGAGTACCTCTGTCATCCTTATCTATGCCTTTCTGCTTAAGCATTCTCCTCCGATAGTTATGTATCCACGTTCCAGTTTTCCCTTAAAAACAAAGTATTACCAGGTTCGGAAGGTTTGCTATGAGCATTGAAGAGATTCAACGCCAATTGACGGAGTGCGATCGCGTTACTCTTGAGTATCACTACTCTTTTACCGAACTCCTGGTACGCCAGCAGAGATTAGTCGGCTATAAAGCGTCTATGTTGGCCCAATTCCCTCTTCCCAAGGAGACCGAGAGTAACTTTCAACTCATAGATCAATACCTGATGCGGGCGAATGAAGCTTTAGAGGACATCCGTCGTAAGATTAGAAATTGCTCGAATTTACGATGCAATATTGAGCACCTACAAGATTAGAAAGCTCAACGTATAGCAATTTCGTTGCGTCGGTCCCCAGAGAAAACGCCCCCGCTCTTGGCTGAGGAGTGCTTTGAATCATCTGTCTATCCACAATTTCGTAGTACGAGGAGGAAAGCATCATGTTTTCCACCTAACACTTCCACCAGGACTCCTCAGGTGCAGCAATCTTTTATAAAGAAGTGCCAGTAGCGCAGCTAAGGTTCATCAACAATCAGGCATCTTGAAAAAACTTTGTGCCTCTCAGTAGAGGTGGATGATTGTGTCTAGTCTTATACTCAATCCGTTTTCTTTACTAGGTGTCGAGGAGGAAAAAGAATATGGAGAACCAGAGCACATCGTCTACTCAACGTCCATTGACATTAAAAACTTTACTTCCGACTATTTTTAGTGCCTTTTCTGTTGTGACAGCTAGCTGGGTTGCCTATCAAAACACTCAGCTTACTCCCAAAGTTGATGAGATTCAGAGCCAAGTACAACAACTTAGAAGCCAAGTTGAACAAGCAAATAGTGGTGTATCTAGTCTTCAACAACTGGATGATGCCCGGAAAAGAGAATTGTTTAGGAGGTTGACTGAGAACAAAAATAACCAGGAGGAAGTTCGAAACGTCTTTCGAACAGTGTTTCCCGAAGATGAGTTCTGGGTGGAGGAATTACGGGGTAATTCTACGAGTGGTGCGACTCAATAATTTGGGATAACAAAGAATTTAACCGGCGGGTTACAGAGGGGCAATCGCCAACAAACAAAAATGCCGTAGCCCCCACGACCCGGTGTAAATTACCTTTTCCATCAGGTTTCTTAATTTTATATTGTAAGAATGAAAAGTATTGAGCGCCAATTAACTTGGGCTCTTCCGGGCTTTTGGTGATGATGGGTGTGCTCACCAATTTACTTCAATGTGATTCCTAAGATCTAGAACAGGCTAAAGTTCTCGATTTTTTCCACTGCATTATCAGTACTATGCAGGATTTCATAATGATTTATCTTTTGTGGATTTAGTGTTTTCATTAACCCCGTTAGGATGCGATTTTCCACTAAAGGCAATCACACTATCATTTCATTGTCCAGACTGAGGATCTATCGCCTCTCCACTCTTCTGAGGATAGGAAGTATGCTCCAGCCGATTTAGCTGCTGCCTTATCTTCAGCCCGATCACTGACAAACAGAATCAGTGGCGGTTCATTAGCGTGAAAGAAGCTTACCGCTTCAATCATCCCTGGTCCTGGCTTTCTAAAAGACCCAACCAAATGACGACAGTAGGCGTGGACGTGCTTATATCTAACTTCATACACGCAGGGAGTCGGTTGATTTACTTTCGGTTCCCATCCCACTTGATAGCATTCTCGACCTTCAAAATCTGGACAGAAGTAGGCATACATCAGTGAGGAGTAATCGATTAGAAAAAGACAATAGCTCATCTCCTGAATGGCATCCTTCAGCGTCTTGTGCCCTGCTGCGACCTCACATTGGTTGGAGACAATCGCGATCTTCCACCCATCCGTTGCGTAGCGCGCGATCGTTTCCTTTGTTCTTGGCAGTAGTTTTTGGTCAGTCGGATTTTGAACGAACTTAGCTCCTGATTTAGGGACCGTGATAGCTCCCTCTTTATCCAGAATGAGGAGTTTATGCATGGGTACGATTACCTCATGTAGCTCTCTAAGAATGCTCCTTGAAATACTATCAAGTGCTCGCGTGGTGATTATGGAATGGGGTGAACACGGCGTGAATATCCTTGTGTTATGTCAGTCTTTGTTCAATCGACTTGCCTCTACCCGGTCAACATAGGCGATCGCCCCGGTAAGCCCTGCATACTCGTATTCAATCGCCATCACGTTTCGGAGGCTTTCTGCTGCTTTTGGTGTTGACTCTGCCAGTAGGGCTTCAAACCGGGCCCTTAGGTCTTCAGGAATTTGATTGGCATAGATTGAGGTCCAGATCTCACGTTGAGCATCGAAATTGTTAGCCACGAACGAGCGTTCCTTCTTTTTTCTGTCGGCAAATGTCTGATTGCCTTATTTTTCCCTTTGTGACAATAGCTTAATACTCTTTAGAGTAAGTTTAATTAAGTTTTTACTTTTATGAACAGCGATCGCCCTTTTTTGTGCTGTTACCAGAGAGCCTTAATCGTCATGACTTTTGATTTCAAACCAGTCCTCGATGCTGTGAAGAATAGGGCAATTCTGTTTCTCTAAAAACTATGGGTGAATTACTACCAACTAATCAGGAAGCTGAAATACTGGAGGAACCTTGAAATTGCTCTTGCAGGCTGGTGAAAGTAGTAAGGACTTAGGCTCAGGACAAGCCTCCATTAATGAATTGCTGCAATGCGTTAGGGCAAAAGCCAGCGATGAGCGAGCCCATATGTTCGTTTCTACCGAGGATGTTTTGAGCGAGATTGCTACCAAACTTTTCCAATCTGACTCCAATACAGAGCTCAGATCCTGTGATGTAGGGGTGTCGCTGGAAAGAATGTTTTTTTGCCCTGACTTTGGTGAGCGCCTAGAGGAAAAGGACGGCAAGACCTTCATCATTGTTACCAAAGCTTTCTCTCCGGTACTCACCGCACCGATACCGTACCCACAACCGCAATTCTACGAGGGAGAGCGATCGCCTAGTTTGCCCTCGGCAACCGTCTCCTGATGCCCGCTCGCTCGCGAGGACTTCTCCAGTATGCAGTGGTTTGACCGTTCAATTCAATCGTCGCCGGACGTGAAGATCACCTGCTGGGTAGGAAGGCGATCGCATGGTGTGTGGTTTGACTGCGATCGCCTTGATTCTCCTAGACAAAGAGATTGACCAATCATGGGGCAATTTCCTGGCTTATTTCAACCAGCCCCAGCGGCAACTTTCCTTCTACCTCAAGTGAGTTGCCCTGCTGTCCTGCTAGTGCCCTCTGGCTTTTCAGCCCTTTTAAGGAGAAGCGATTGCTGAGGTTCCCAACCCAGCGATCGCCCCTGTTTGTTATCCCTGTTACCCAAGGACATTTTTAGGATTCCCAAATTTGTTCGTAGTGCTTGAAGGAGAGCGATCGCACTCGATGCCCAACCTGAGGCGATCGCCTCATGCCACAATCCAAGCCGCTCTTGATTGTCGCCCGTATTGCCTTGCAGGATACGGGCTTTTGTTGGGTTCCATTACCAGTTTTTCCTTGGATAGAAGTTTCCTGAAGGAAAGCATGCCAATCTCTACGTCAACGAATTGTTGTTAGCCGCTACTTCCACCTCGGTGGCCTTTTGTTGAGCGGTTGCCATCAATCCGCATCCCTACCTATTTCCTCGACCGTTACAGCGGGTGTGCTGATGGATCTGCTGTAGAAGCTATTGGAAGCACAGTGAGAGGATGTATGGAATAAACTCTTTCACGTCCCTGCCAAGCTTCTCTAAATTGGTAGGGCTTTTTTACTGGGCATTTCAGGTCCAAGGGTGTGATGTTATCGATCGCCCTCAAATCGCTCTGCAGGTGGACAAAGCTTGCCATCTCTCATGACACAATTCAGCATTAGCACCCGACCCGCGGCTGTACCAAATTCAACGAACGCGGGTCTTTCCTGTGGAAAAGGGGTGATTATCCTATCTAGAATGAACTCATCTTTATGGAAGATGTGACTAGAGAAAAACACTGCAGACTATCAACACTGACAAAGTCTCGTGCTGCCGTGGTCTACCGGCGGCTTTTTGTTGAGCTTTAACAAAAGCCTTCTTTTGGAAGGATGATAAACAGTCGCGATCGCTGAGAAACTGATTGAAATGTTACGGAAACCTCGAGGTGCCGCCGTAGTCTATCGGCGGTTTTTTGTTGGCGATCGCGTTTCTATAGCCTTGTATCCTAGGCGACCTTTCTTACCATCCCTTCCAGAGGATAATCTAAATTGAATAATCACGGACTAAAACCCGCCTTCCTGCTATTCGAGGTGGGCTTTTTGTTGGCAGATTGGCAAGACATGAATGGCGATCGCTGCGAGACTGCTGCGAGACTGCTGAGGACTAGGACAGAAACTTACCCAATCATTGCATTCCTGAATGGCCACCCCTTTGTCACCTCATGGGTGGCTTTCTTTTGCTCTACTGCACCTTCACTTACCCGCCTCGGTTATTGCCACCAGTGCTCTGGTGTTTTCGCTGTAGGGGCGAGCTGAACAAGGGTAGGAGGATCAGGGAAAGACATACCCGGAGCCACGAGAGGATAATCCCGTGGCTTTATATGAGTGGGTGGAATGAGATCAAAGGGATAGACGCTAGAGTTAAGGACAAATAAATTGCTGCCCAACAGCCCTACATCTGTTCTTGGCAGTTGGGCTTTGGGCTTGGCAATCACTTCCCGTGCGACAATTCACCCATATCTATTTCCACTTGCCCGCCTTCATCTGATGGCGGCTTTTTTTGTTTGGCGATCGCTCTGTATGGCACAATCTAGGTTCGTAAGTTTTGATTCCCCCGCGTTGCACTCACAGGCGACGCGGGTTTTTCATGGGCAAAAGCAAGAGCGTAGGGTGATCGCCCTCGGTAGCCTCAGCGCATCAACCCTCCATGGCACAATCCCAATAGTCGGGTTCGCCTCTTGTCGCTATTAGGGATGATTGAAGGGGTGCGATGTAGAAAGTCGAGTGTTTGAGGATTAAAGTTAATCCTCAAACACTCGACTTTCTACATCGCACCCCTTCAAGTAGGCCTAATATCACATTGAATTAATCCTGCCTCTGCCCCCTGCCGTTCCGGCTCAGGCTTGGATTAATTCCCCGGTTGCAACCCGTCTATTCACAGCAACAACACTTTTCTCGCTCTACTCTGTCTCATTCTTGTTGACATATTCCGGTTCTTACCTCATCTCAGACCGATTGGCTATTTTGAGCAACCACCTTGATTCAACAGGGGAGTATTTGACACCAGCGGCAGTCGAACTATGAACGTTGCTCCCTGACCTTCCCCTTGACTTTCAGCCTGAATCGTTCCTTCATGTAATTCAACCAACTGACGTACGATCGCGAGCCCCAATCCTAAGCCTCCGAATCGTCGGGTTGTGGTACTGTCTTCTTGGCGGAAATAATCAAATATATGGGGTAGGAAATCTGGAGAAATACCCCTTCCAGTGTCAGTAATGGTGATTTGAGCATAGGTTGGGGATTGGAATTTGAGGGTTGGGGATTGATACAGCATTTCCCGATTCCTCATTGCCCATTCTTGATTCCCAAACTGTTCCAATCTCACCTCGATTTGACCACCGGACGGGGTAAACTTCACAGCATTAGAAAGCAGGTTCCAAACAATCTGTTGGAGACGGTTTGCATCGCCCAAGATACTTCCCGAAATAAAACTTAGTCTGGTTTGAATATCAAGCTGTTTTTCTTCAGCCGCCAAACGTACAGTTTCTAAAGCCGCTTCGATGATAGTTGTCAGATTTACAGGTGCAATGTTCAAGGCCATTTTTCCTTGCAAGATGCTGGACACATCTAACAGGTCTTCGATCAATCGCGCTTGCAATTTGGCATTACGTTCGATCGTTTCCAACGCTTGATTAGTTTTGGTTGCATCTAGCTGTTGACTGCGTAGCATTCTGGTCCAACCCAAAATTGGATTAAGCGGTGTTCGTAATTCGTGAGACAGGACGGCCAAAAACTCGTCTTTGAGGCGATTTGCGGATTCTGCTTCACGTCGTGCTGCTTCGCTAGCAGCTCGGTCGAGTTGCGCTGTCTCATACAGTTGGGCATTGTCGATCGAGATAGAAACCTGGGTTGTGAGTAGATTGAGTAGCTCAATACGATCGCGCGTAAATACCCCAGAACTCAAATTATTCTCCAAATACAAGATGCCCGTTAATTTACCTTGATGAATGACAGGCAGACATAGCACAGACTTCGGCTGATGCTGCACCACATAGGGGTCTGTCTTAAACTTTTTCTCAGAGTGGGCATTATGCAGCACTAATGGTTGTTTGGTGTGTCTAACATAGTTAATCACGCTGATAGGCAGTGATTGGCTCTCTTCTAAAGGAACGGATTGAATAGAAGCTTGCTCTGCTAGTGTTGCCTCAGCTTCAATCACCCATTTATCATCCTTGTTCAGGACAAAGGCACCCCTCTGAGCACCCGCATTCTCGGTGACAATCCGCAGCAGCTTATCAAGCAAATTATTGAGAACAATTTCTCCCGACAAAGCTTGAGATGCCTTGATGACTGTCATTAAATCTAGCTTTTCAGCATCAGTGGAAGATGTTGACACTACCGCCAGCGTATCATTTGGCTCCGTAAAGTACTGAGAATCCAAGCTAATGGCTAGCAAAGACCCATAATGTTCATCTAACAACTTGACCTTTGCTGTTGCCCCCCACTTGAGGTAACCTAAGCGAGCGTCTTGTAAGTAAGCTTTGGCAATCTTGTTCTTACCCTTAGATAAATAAAATTTCCCGGCTAATTCGTTCCCCAAGGCTTCGTGATGAGCGAACTGGCAATCATAGGCAGCTTGAATCGCTTGGTCGTATAGATCCCATGCAAGGTGGTCTTTCTCCTCAAGTCGAGCCACTTCTGCTGACATCAAGTAGTACTTGTACAGGAAGTTATGAGGGCAATCATCTGACCACCGTTTCATTCGCTCCTGATTACGAAGCAAAATCTGTTGAGTGGGTTGTTGCTCTTCCTGGGGCAAATCAGCATAAAGGGCGGTAAGCACCAGGGTATAATAGAAGCAATGTTCAGTGACAACCACTTGTCCGGGTAAGAGATTTAAAATCGTTTCAGCGGTTGCCTCGCCTAACTCTCTTGCCTCGTGATAACGCTCTAGAAAGTAGAGTACCCTCAATCGCTCCACATAGTAGAACTGTAAATTGCTAGCCTCTTCCTGAGCACGACAATATTCTAGCAGTCTCGTTTGATCGCAAGGTTCATCAGTTAGTTCTAAATTGAATTGAGACTGTTCTTCACCCTTAAGACTCAATATCGCCTGGCATTGTCCAGTATAGAGATAGTTTGTGGTTGGGTCTTTATGCCGCTTTAGGAAGTCCTTGTATTTTTGAACTTCATCGTACACGTTATCCAAAAAAACTCCCGTTTCTAGCAGTCGCCAAATAATGTGCAACACAGCAAAGCTAGCAAAGCCGAAGTCGCCCACTTCTAAACCATTTTGGTAGGACTTGATTAAGTAGGGCGAACTCGTCTGCATGGGTTGTTTCCAGTGGTTGATCATGGCACCAAATGGAAAGCAACTCTTGCATTTCATCTGGGCATCGTTGTACTTATCCGCGATCGCCATTGCGAGCCGACCAAACTCGTAACCTGTCTGAATATCTCCTAACGCAGCACAACTAATCACGGCATACGCACTAATGCCAAGGGCAGCCACACTCGCTATGCCGAATTGCAAAACTAAATCCACGGTTCTGACTGCAACTAACGCCAACATTGTTGGACTCATTCGATAGGTTGCAACCGTCATATCCCGCAACACAATCAATACGGCTAATACCTCTGGATCACTGATTTCTGGTAGATCGATCAGTTCAGAGATTTGTAAACCTGCTAGGTTAAGCTGTATTTGAGCAAGCTCTTGTTGAACAGTTGCTTGCAATGGTTCAGGATCAAGGGGAAAATCACAACCAAATAAGTTGAGTGCTGATCTACCTGTTTCTAACACATCACTAATACGATTTGCGTCTGTGTGGACAAGCATCTTTACGCTATAAACTTTCGCTTGTTCCAATTTAGTTTTGGCATGGGACAGCGCAATATCCACAAGTTGTTCTGACAATGCCAATTGCCCTGCTACACAAGCACATTCAGAAAGTCCCAGATGCAGAGAAAACGCTAGTGAATAGCAGGTGTCCCAGCAATTATTGGGCAACAATTTAAATCCGGTCTGTAAATAGGCGATTGCTGCGTCATAGGCAGCCGATAGTTTTGCCTTCTGTCCAGCTTTTAAATTTAGTTGAGCTAAATGAATTCTGTCTTGCAAATCATCAATGAGGTTCAAGCCAATATTAAGTTGATTGACAATATTAAATAATTGCTTCTCCAATAGCTCTTCCTGTGTATCTTTAAGCATCAAACGACCAATACTCAAATGAGTCTTTTTTTTCTCATTCTCAGGAATTAGAGCATAAATCGCTTGCTGCACGCGATCATGTAGAAACTTATAACGAACGTTGATATCCTCTGAATGCTCAATGTTGTCTATCCACTTATAGCTTTCTCCAATTGGTAAAACTAACCCTGCGACTACAGCTTCCCATAATCCGTCCGCAGTTTTTGTTGGGGATTGTTGGTTGACGATCGCTAATGTTCGCAAATCAAATTGGTTCCCAATGCAAGCAGCTAATTTCAAAATCTGTTGAGTTTGAGTTTGCAACCGTTGCACTTTGCGTGTCATCAGATCGATCACATTGTCTGTAGCATCGAGTTCTCGAATTTGATCCAACTGCCACTGCCAAGAGCATTGAGCATAGTCATAGCACAGAAAATTTTCCTGGTAAATGTATTTGAGAAACTCGGCTGCGAAGAAAGGGTTACCTTGAGTTTTGTTGAAAATAAGTTCAGCTAACGGCTCGGATGAAACGATGTCACACTTGAGGGTATCAGCAGTGAGCTGATTGAGATCGGCTTGAACCAAGGGTTGCAAACAAAGACGATTGACAATGCCTTTGTTCTTCTCAATCTGATCCAGCATTAGCATCAGAGGGTGTGATGAACTCACCTCATTGTCACGGTAAGCTCCGATCAACAACAAATGTTGACTGGTCAAATCAGTTGTCAAGACTTGAATGAGCTTTAAGGTGGCTGAGTCAGCCCACTGCAAATCATCCAGGAACCAAACAAGGGGATGCTCTGCCTGGGCAAAGACGCGCACAAATTTTTGAATTACTGAGTTAAAGCGGTTTTGGGCTTCCGCAAGTGGCAACTCTGGCATAGGTGGTTGCTTCCCGATAATCAATTCGATCGCCGGAATTACATCCACAACTACTTGTCCATTGCTGCCCAAAGCGTTCAACAGCTTTGTTTTCCAACCCTGCATTTGGGCTTCATTTTCCGTTAGCAATTGTTGTACTAAATCTTGAAACGCCTGGATGACAGAACCATAGGGAATACTGCGTTGAAGCTGGTCAAACTTACCACTGATAAAGTAGCCACGAGTTTGCACCAAGGGTTTGTGGATTTCATGAATTAGGGAAGATTTGCCGACCCCAGAGTAGCCATAGACCAGCATCAACTCGGACTGACCCTGTGTGATACGTTCAAAGGCATTCATGAGCAGAGTGGCCTCCGCATCCCGTCCGTAGAGCTTCTGGGCAATTTCCAGGCGATCAGCAATGTCAAATTGAGCTAGGGGGAAATTGGTGATCGTTCCTTGAATTTCCCATTGACGGAGGCATTCCTCCAAGTCCGCTTTTAGTCCCTGAGCACTTTGATAGCGCTCCTCAGCAGTTTTAGCCATTAGCTTGAGAACGATAGCGGACAAAACAGTGGGAATTTTCGGATTGAATTGTGTCGGTGGCGGTGGAACCCTTGCAATGTGGCAGTGAACGAGTTCTAGTGGGTCGTTGCTAATGAAGGGAGTGCGTCCGGTCAGCATTTCATAGAAAGTGATGCCGAGGGAATAGAAGTCGGTACGGTAGTCGATCAAGCGGTTCATCCGCCCAGTTTGTTCGGGCGAGATGTAAGCAAGGGTACCTTCCAGAACGCGGGGGCTGCCAGAGCTTTGGTTTTCTCGAGGTAATCGGGTAGAAATTCCAAAGTCGATAATTTGGATTTCCCCTGTAGTAGGGTTAAGAATAATATTCTGTGGCTTAATATCTTTGTGAATAATGTTGTTCTGATGCAGAAGTCCCAACGTTTCAGTCAAGGCGATTGCAACCCTAAGAAACTGAGGAATAGCTAACGGTTGATCGGCAAGAAACTCAGATAGTGGCGTTGCCCCAAAGTCTTCTGAGACCAGGGCAATACCATTACTGCAGTCAAGGAGAGCATAGGCCCTACGAACACCAGGGATATCTAAATGTTTAACAATATCGTATTCATGTCGCAACCTGGCGATTTCTTTATGGGTGGGGTATTCTGTTTTAAGCGCTTTAATGACAACGGGTACTTTATCCTGCTCACGATAGCCACAATAAACAATAGTGTGCAGGCTTTGATGAATAATACCTTCAACCTTAAAGCCTGAAATACCGATCATGATTTTTGTTACTAAAAGAATCAGTCACTATGGACAAGGATTATAAGAATAGTTTGAAGGCAATTTACGATCGTTATTTCAGGCAATTAGAACACCCAGGTTGAAGTCTTTAACTCCTAACTTTGAAGAGGAGATCTTATACTAAGATCTGATTAGACCCATCACTTTCGCAATCCAACCAAGGAATGAAATTTAGCTAAGCCAGACTTTTGAAAGCTTTTGGAGTGGTAAACAGTAGTTCACAAATAACAAGGAGAGCTTGGCCCTTTGGGCGAAGAATTACTGGAAATTTACACTTTTGAGCCGAAATGTGAATGAGCAAATGATTTGGCATTATACAGCCCTTCTTGCCCAATGGAAGAGTTAGTGCTCTAAGCTCTTATCAAGCTAGAAATTACATGAATCAATTTTTCTGCTTCTATTGGTTTAGAAATGTGTTCTTGGAATCCTGCTGCTAACGCCTGTTGCTGATTGATCTCTCCAGCATAAGCCGTGAGAGCAATCGCCGGGATTTGCCCTCCTTGTTCAGGTGCGAGTTCTCTCACCTGCTGGATCAGCATATAGCCATCCATACCAGGCATGCCAATATCGCTGATCAAGATATCTGGCAAGGATTGAGTTAAAAGTAGGAGCGCTTCGTGGGCTGAAGTTGCAGCAATCATCTGTGCCCCCTGCTGTTCCAGTAAAAACACGAGCAAGTCTCGTGCATCGATCTCATCATCTACTACTAAGATGCGGATGCCACTTAAATCAGGGGGGTGCTCATGCAATGGTTCGTGCTGGTTCAGTTTTGATGGCGTTACCATCAGTGGCAGTCGAACGGTAAAAGTCGTGCCCTGTCCTTCTCCGGGACTGTCAACGCTTACGGTTCCACCATGCAATTCAACTAAGTGCCGTACGATCGCTAGCCCTAACCCTAACCCACCAAACTTACGAGTGGTTGTACTATCCGCTTGACGGAAATAATCAAATACATAAGGAAGAAAGTCAGCCGAAATACCTTTTCCAGTATCGCAAACAGTAATTTGAGCATGAGTATTAACTTGCTCCAATTGAACCATAACCTGCCCGCCGGTCGGAGTAAATTTAACAGCATTCGATAGTAAGTTCCATACAACTTGCTGTAATCGGGTTGAGTCACCTGAAACCAATCCTATTTCGGGATTTAACCTTGTCTTGATCGCAATTGACTTGGCTTCTGCTGCTAGTCGCACCGTTTCGATCGCAGCTTGAATCGTTGGTGCTAAGTTAACCGAGCTAACGGCTAGGCTCAATTTGCCTTGTAG
The DNA here is from genome assembly GCF_039962325.1 of Leptolyngbya sp. PL-A3. Lineage (NCBI taxonomy): Bacteria > Bacillati > Cyanobacteriota > Cyanophyceae > Leptolyngbyales > Leptolyngbyaceae > Leptolyngbya > Leptolyngbya sp. PL-A3. The sequence continues at coordinate 6,416 of NZ_JAMPLB010000072.1, read as the reverse complement.
AATCCGGGAGACATCAAGCAAATCTTCAATTAACTCAGATTGCAGTTTGGCGTTTCGTTCAATGGTTGCTAGGGCTTGCTTGGTTTTTGACTCATCTAGTTTGCCATTCAGTAGCAGCCCAGACCAACCGAGAATTGGGTTCAGGGGCGATCGCAACTCGTGAGATAACACTGCCAAAAACTCATCTTTGACGCGGTTGGCAGCCTCAGCCGCTTCCCGTGCTGCTTGCTCCCGTGCCAATAGCTGTTCGCGTTCGACCTCAGCTTGCTTGCGATCGCTAATGTCTACGTAAGCTCCAATCACCCCACGAACGTTACCCACTTCATCTCGTAGTGGCACGGCTCGTCCATACATGTAATGCACGACGCCATCCTCAAATACGAGTTCGGCTTCCTGTATGACTTCCTGGCCTGTGCGCCCTGCCTTTTGTAAGGAAAGCTCTTCTGCTAGAATGTCTTCTCCATCGCGCTGTAGCTTAAATTTGAGGGGATAGATGCCATCAGTAGGGGTGGCAGTTGTTGGCTCACCCGGTTCCGCGCGCATCAATTTGTAAGCAGCTCGGTTTACCGTTACTTGGTGACAGTCAGGGTCATGGGCTAGCCAAATGCCAACTGGAACAACTTCCATCAGCGTTTCCAATTCTTCGGCATGAGTCCTGGCAAGTGCTTCACTTTCGCGTAACGCCAGTTCTGCTTGTTTAAGATCGCTCAGATTTACATAAAAGGCAATGATGTCTTGTTGCTGATCGTAAGGTTCCTGGAGTAGCGCTAACCCGATGAGTATGGGCACCCTCGTACCATCTTTGCGAATATATTCTTTCTCAAAGGGAGTTGCGGTTCCCTTCGTTCTGAGTTCTACTGCTGCCTGTTCATCGAGTGGCAAAAACTCAGGCGGGTTAATATCCATCCATTTCACCTGCCCCGTCTCAAGTTCTTCGCGAGTGTAACCAATCATCTGAAGAAAATAATCATTGACGTAATGAAAGCCACCTGTAAAGTCACCAAAGGCAACACCAAACATATTGGATTCCACGAGACGACGGAAACGCCGCTCACTTTCTTGCAAGGTGGCTTCGGCTTGTTTGCGATCGGTGATGTCAGTGGAAACTCCAATCAATCCGATGATATTGCCCTGTTCATCCCGATAGGGCGCTTTAGCTGAAAGAAATATTCGGTTTCCTTCTGGCACAACGACCAATTCCTCAAAAGTAATGACCTGTCCGCTTTCCATAACGCGACAATCGTTCTCTGCTATTTGAGCGGCGTCTTCTGGTCCGAGGTAATCTACTTCTGTTTTGCCGATCAGCTCTGCAACGGATTTGCCCAGTAAGCGAGCTGTGGCTGGATTTACCATCTGTAATCGTCTTTGACGATCCTTGATGTAAATCAGGGTGGGAGTCACTTCGTTTACGGTATTAAGGATGGCAAGGCTTTCTCGTAAGGCTGCATCCATCTGTTTGCGATCGGTAATATCAAACACAACCCCAAGTGCTCGAATGGGCTGTCCTGTTTCGTCATAGGTGAAACTTCCTAAGGAAGCTACCCAGGCAATCTCTCCACTATCAGCTCGAATGACTCGGTATTCTGTTCGGTAAAGCTGATGGTTTAGCTTGGACTGTTGCCACTTTTGCAGAACCAATTCTCGATCATCGGGATGAACTCGACTACTCCACATCTCATAACTGGCTTCCCGATTCTCAATGGGTTCATACCCTAGCACTTTGAAATACTGTTCTGACCAAATTAACTTTCCAGTCCTGATATCTAAGTCCCAACTGCCCATTTGAGCAGCTTCCATTGCAAATCTCAACCGTTCCTCACTTTCGCGCAAGGCGGCTTCAGCATATTTGCGATCGGTGATATCAATGGCAACTCCAATCCAATACTCAATCTCACTAACGTCATTGGTCACAGGCAGGGCGCGAGCATAGAGCCAGCGATACTCCCCATTGGCATGACGAAACGGAATCTCAATGTCGTAGTCGGAAACATTGCTCGTTGCGGTCATCCAAGTCTCGTAAGCGCGATCGCGATACTCTGGATGAATGAACTCGGACCAGCCGTTGCCCTGGAACTCTGAAAGCGATCGCCCAGTGAAGTCTAACCCCCACTGATTGACATAGGTGATGAAGCCATCGGGTCGGCTCATAAACACCAGTTGCGGGGATAGCTCGGTGAGTGCCCGATAGCGATCTTCACTCTCACGCAAAGCCACTTCTGATCGCAGCTTTTCGACGGCTAACCAGACCCGTTCTGCCGCTGTTTCCAGCAGATTGATTTCACGTTCTTGCCATTGCCTGGGCTCATTGGTTGCAGCAATGAGATTCACTGCCCAGCGACCGTCCATAAAGAATGGCACAACGACGTGAGCGCGAATTGCGAGGGGTTCGTAAACAGTCGCATAACAATCGGCGGTGCGCGGATCGTGTTTGTTGTCGTTAGAAACCTGGAGTTGCCCCGATCGCAGCAAATCCAGAACGAAAGGCGGGTAGTGAGAAAGGCGGTGCTCACCCACAAGCGACGGCAGCGAGGTATGGTAATCGCTGGTGATCCAGGCGCGATCGTTTGCCTCATCGGTTTGAGCAAAGTAGCATCGCTTGAGCTGCAAATACCGCCCAATCATTTCATTAGCCATTGTCATCAGGTGAGCGGCACTGTCGCTGGTGCGAATCACTTCACTCAGGTCAGACAAAAACTGCGTATCTTGCTCCCGCAGCTTGCTGTCATGAATGTCTGTGCAGGTTCCGACCCATTTTGTCACTTGTCCAGTTGCATCTTTGACGGGGATGCCGCGTACCAGTTGCCAACGCCATTCTCCGGTGCGGTAGCGAAAGCGATGTTGAATTTCTAGCGGCTCACATGACTGAAGGCTGTGTGCCCAGTCACGTAAAGTATTTGGCAGATCATCGGGGTGAACCACCTGTTGCCAGTCCCAATCGTAAGACTGTTCTGGAGGCAGTCCGATGTAGTCTGCCCATTGGTTGCTCAGGTAGTCTACATTGCCCTCATGCGTCGCTGTCCAGATCAGTTGGGGAACTGTAGCTGCCAGTGTGCGGAACCGCTCCTCGCTTTCGCGCAAGGCTTCCTCAGTCTGCCTGCGATCCGTGATGTCAAAGCTGGTTCCGACATAGCCCAGCAGGTCTCCAGAATTGCTGAACCGTGGCGCAGCATAGCAGTCAAGCCAGCGATATTGCCCATCTGCTCGTTTGACTCGAACCTTTGCCTGGAAGGGTTTGTGCTCCTGAAGTGCCTCCAAGTAAGCAGAAACATACGGTTCTGCGTCATCGGGATGCAGGTCAACCTGCCAGCCAAATCCTTGAATCTCTTCTAACGTTTTGCCAAAGAAGTCTAAGTAAGCTTGATTGACGAATTCGCAACCTCCATCTGCACCGTTCAGCCAGATCAGCGATGGGGCACAATCCGCCAGCACCCGAAAGCGTTCTTCACTCTCGCGGAGAGCAGCTTCAGCCCGTTTGCGATCGCTAATATCCTGTGCTGCACCCACGTAATAAATAGGACGACGCTCAGCATCAAACAACGTTTGTCCGCGAGCCAAGATCCAACGCTCAATCCTGTCCTCAATGCCAATGACACGAAATTCAGCCTCAAAGATGCCATCTCCATTGGGGGCAATTGCTTTTGCAGCCTGTTGTTCGACATACTCGCGGTCTTCAGGATGGAGTCCAGCATTATGGACGGCTAAATTTACCTCGGCATCCGGTGCTAACCCCCACATCGCTTTCAATCGAGCATCCCAAATGAGTTCATCCGTCACCGGATTCCATTCATAGGGCGAAAATCGAGCAACTTCGATCGCGCTTCGCAATTGCTGTTCGCTCTTGCGTAACTCCTCTTCAATTCGTTTGCGATCGCTAATATCTTGAAAATAGACTGCAACTCCCCCAGGTGAAGGATAAGCCCTGACCTCCAACCATTGTTGAACAGGTTCACCAAACTCTTCCCATGAGACAGAAACCTGTTCTTCCAACGCTCGGTGCAATTCTCGGTAGGTGAGTCCACCCACCTCGCCAGGAAATACCTGCCAAACATTTTTGCCAAGTAGCTCTTCGGGAGACTTCTGCAGCAGTTGCAGCGCAGCAGGGTTTGCATAGGTATAACACCACTGGCGATCGAATGTGACAAACGCATCCGTTATGCATTCCAGAATTTGATTAACGTGTTGATAAACTGCTTCCGCTTCTTGTAAGGATTCAGCACGTTTTCGTTCTGCTTCGTACGTCTGGGCTTCAGTAATTGCCGTTGTGATGTTGCTTGCAACTAAGCCAAAAAAGTCATGATATTCCTGGTCAAATGCTCTTCGAGGACTAATCCCTAGCACCAATAGTCCTGCTAACTGCTCTTTCTGTCCCAATTGGGCGATCGGCATCACGAAAGCCGTTCTGGGAGCTTCTGACCAAACGCCCTGAGGAAGGGTCTCCCCAAACCGGGAGGTTAAATTTTCAATCCATTGGGGCTGACCCGTTGCTTTTACCTGGTTTAAATTCCACGAGTCTGTTGTTCCAGTTAGGTCAACCGTGTGAGGACTGGCAGCTGTCCCTGCCTCAATGCCTACTGTGCTAACTAAGTCTGCCTGGTTGCCCTCCTTCACTAAATACAACAGAGCAAATGGAACATCGTAGGGATTGTGGGTCAGGGTTTGGGTGGCAAGACAGCAAGCTTCAGTAATAGTCTTTGCCTTTGTCGTCGAGCCTGCCAGGTCTCGCAAGGTTTTCAGGCGGCGCTCACTGATGACTCGTGCAGTGGTTTCGGTCACGGCGGTAAACACACCACCGACTTGCCCTGTTTCATCTGGAATGGGACTGTAGGAAAAGGTGAAGTAACATTCCTCAAGATATCCGTTGCGACTCAGCACAAGGAGTTGATCATCTGACTGGGTTGACTGTTGGGTTGCCAGCACCCCCTCTAGCATGGGTCCAGTCACTGACCACCCTTCTTGCCAACACTCTGCTCCTCTTTGCCCCAGCGCTTTCGGATGCTTGGTTGCACCCAAGATCGGACGATAGGCATCGTTGTAGAGCATCACCAGTTCTGGTCCCCACCAAATTAGGATTGGGAATCGGGACATCAGACAAATGCTGAGTGAGGTGCGTAAGCTCTGTGACCAGGTTTCAGCGGGACCCAGTGGTGTTTGCGACCAATCGAGCGATCGCATGAGTACCCCCATTTCACCGCCGCCGACAAAAATCTCTTCAGACGTTACCACGATTTCACCTCCTCCCCTCTGTCGCCTTCTGGGAGTACTTGACTCGTAGTGCCTCACCTTGCTCTCCTAAGAGACTCAAGAGAGTATCAATTTGCTTGAGCGCCAGGGGTGAGGGTGTAGCATGCCCATTTTCCCAACGGTTAATCGTGGCAAAGGTCATGCCCAGTTCATCAGCAAACTTCTCCTGCGATAGCTGCATGGTGCAGCGTAGTTCCCGCACCAAGTTGCCGATCTCAGGTTGCTGCATCCAACGCTGTTTCGGTTTGAGAAGCATCCCAGCCAGGAGGTATATAGAGCTATATAGTACTTTCGGTGGGAGTATTCTTTTTGGCAATCTGCCGGAAGTAAGAAAACATTTCCTAGCAAAGCATATCGAGAATGAGGATGGCGAACCTTTCACTTAGTTATTTTCGCTGAACAAGTTACACAAAGTTCTAGTTACTAATGAAGAGCAAATAGCAGAGAACGTTGGATAACTTCAGTGGCTCATTCAGTTGAAAGTTTCTGCTTTAAAACTCGTAAAATTGATTCTTTTTGAGGCACCCAAAGTTGCTACGAACGCTGATTATGTCTGGGTTACAGCTCTAAGTAGCACTATTGCTTATCGTCAACTAGAGAGTGAAATACTGTCGGTAAACGCAGATCCGGATCGCAGGAACGAATCGCACCCGCGATCCTACAAACTTTAATCCTCGCCGATCGCCCTCAAATACGCCTCAGCCGCCGCCTGCTTAAACACGCCCTTAGTGGCCTGCTTGAAGCGAAGCTGTCATGAAGTGCAATTAGGCTGAAACCATTATGGAATATAGGTTTGAGTACAGTTATCTTGTACTAGAAAAATCTATTATTTTCCAAATTAGCCTCAATTAAGCAACGAGTTTGCGTTGTTTCAGGCTCCGAATTAGGGCTAATTGCATCTGGTGACAGCTTCGCTTCAAGCAGGCCAAAGAGGGGCGCTTGAAGGGTTGCTGTCATGAGATGCAATTAGGCTTAATAATTTTAGGCTTATCCCCAATCAATCCCTATTGCTTAACGTGATTGTGTTGTTTCATGCCTTGAATTTGGTCTAATTGCATCTCATGACAGCAAGTCGGGTAAGAGGGAACACGTCACCGTGTCCCCCTCCCCTCAGAACCGCTCGTGACAGTCGTCCCATCAAGCGGCTCAAGCCATCTGTCACTCAGCATGTTTCC
>NZ_JAMPLB010000071.1:0-31620 GCF_039962325.1 Leptolyngbya sp. PL-A3 | reverse complement strand
TTTTGGAATCCAACCCGAAAATAGCCCACCTTCGGCGGGCTATTTTCGGGCTTCAAAGCTGAGAGTTCGTGCCCTTCGGGCACGAACTCTCAGCTTTGAAGCCCATACTGAGAATTGCTGCAGTGTTGAGGCTCCTATAGCCAGAAAAGTTAAAATGTGTAAGCGATACATGATGTACCAAACTGCCCATTGAGCACGATAGTCTATGGACATGCTGCAAGCTGTTGTAGGGGAACGACGGACCTATTCCAATGCAGGATGTTCCCATGATCATCCCTTTGCTCAACTCATTCTGCCACTGACGGTCGAGAGAAGGGCGTGGAACGAAGCCCCTTTTCTGGACCCCATGAAAGAACCCAAAATTTGGCGAATTGATGCCTGAGATTTGGCTAATTCAGGCCCAAAGCTATCTCCTATGCTGAGCTATATCAGCATTGAGGGTGATACTTATGATGCGCTCAGCTTCGAACCAACGACAGCCAACAGCAATTGGGTTTACAGCCATTCTGATGTGGGCGACCTTAGCCCTTTTGACGAAATTTAGCGGAACTGTGCCGCCGTTCCAACTCACGGCCATGTCCTTTACAATCGCCTTTCTCATTGGAATAGTGACCTGGATTCATGACGGCAACAATCCAATAAATCATCTCAAATTACCGAAAGCTGTGTGGGAATTAGGTATCACGGGGCTCTTTGGCTACCATTTCTTCTACTTTATGGCGTTGAGAAATGCTCCTGTCGTTGAGGCGAGTTTAATTGCTTATTTGTGGCCATTACTCATCGTCCTGTTTTCAGCGTTATTGCCGGGGGAACAATTGCGGTGGTTTCATGTTTTGGGAGCGATCGCCGGTTTCACAGGTGCTGCGCTACTGATTACGAAGGGGCAATCCCTGACCTTTGATGCTCGTTACACAGTAGGTTATCTAGCGGCATTTATTTGTGCGTTAATTTGGTCACTCTATTCTGTGCTGTCTCGTCGGTTTGGTGCGATTCCAACCCATGCTGTGGGTGGTTTTTGTGGTGCGACAGCTATTCTCGCTTGGCTCTGCCATTTCGGGTTTGAATCCACCGTTTTGCCTTCGGGTTGGGAGTGGGTTGCTATCTTCTGTCTGGGATTGGGGCCTGTTGGACTGGCTTTTTTCACCTGAGACTATGGCGTTAAGCATGGCAACATTAAGGTGTTAGGAGCGCTTTCCTACATCGCTCCTCTGTTGTCAACCATTCTGCTGATTGTTTGTGGGTTGGCTGAGTCCAGTGGGTTGGTGTGGTTAGCGTGTTTACTCATTGTTGGTGGGGCGTTGCTGGCAGTGATAGACTTCTTCAAGCCCAACGTTGAAAGATAATCACTTGATTGGCGGCAACGGATGCCGCGTTACTCTATTTCGAGAAAAACACAGGAACCATGACGTCAGGAACCCTTTATCGTTTGTCAGCATTTACGACGACCCCTGAAGGGGGCAACCCTGCTGGTGTTTGGGTCGGGGACACGCTTCCAGAACCTGAGGTGATGCAACGTATCGCGGCTGAAGTTGGGTTTTCGGAAACTGCTTTTGTTGCGCCTACCACTGGGCCTGAGCGAACCGTTCGTTACTTTAGCCCCGAAGTAGAAGTCCCGTTTTGTGGGCATGCGACCATCGCAACCGGAGTCGTGCTGGGGGAGAATGACGGGGATGGCACCTATCAGTTGGTAACATCTGTTGGCACTGTGCCTGTTGCAGTCCACCAGCGAGACGGCCACTATGAAGCGTCTTTAACCTCTGTTGAGCCTGGCTATGAACCAGCACCAGATGAGCTCGTCAGCGAGGCGTTGGCAACGTTGGGCTGGACGCGGGATGATCTGGACGATTCAATTCCCCCTGCCAGAGCATACGCTGGAGCATGGCACTTAGTGGTGGCAGTCGCCAAAGCTCAACGCTTAGCTCAATTGGATTACGATTTCGAAGCTCTCAAGGCTCTCATGCTACGGGATGGGCTCATCACATTACAGCTTGTATGGCGGGAGAACGATGATACCTTCCACTCACGCAATCCTTTCCCGGTAGGAGGGATTGTGGAAGACCCCGCTACTGGGGCGGCAGCGGCGGCTCTCGGGGGATACCTTCGAGAAGCGAAGCTTGTTATGGTGCCCAAAACTCTCTTGATTCGGCAAGGAGAAGCTATGGGCCGTCCTAGCCAACTTGAAGTCCACATTCCTGCTAGTGGTGGAATTGTCGTGACGGGTAAGGCGATTCGAATTTAAAGACCCACATGAAGCTGCACGAAATGGGAAGGGTGGCACTATACGCCACCCTTCCCATTTTGTGCAGCTTCATCTAGGCAAACAATCAGCAGACCAACTCATGCAGGTTCTGGAGTAGTCTTTCAATTTCTGCCGTCGTATTGTAGTGTGCTAGACCAATTCGTACCAGACCACCGCCAGATTCCAGACCCAACCGCTGGGTTAAATTAAGAGCGTAGAAGTTGCCATTCCAGGTAAAGATGCCCTGTTTGCCTAGCGCTGTTGCCAGTTCTAGGGGCGTATACCCGGCTAGCCGTAAGCCAATGGTGGGAGTACGCCAACCAAACTCACCCGGATCCGTGATGCCATATACCTGCATACCGGGGATTTGCAACAAGTTCGGAATCAATGCCAGGGAAAGCGATCGCTCATACTCTTGAATCGTCCCCATGGCCGCTACCAACGCCTGACGCCGAGTCGAAGCCGCAGGAGATACTCGTTGACCCAACTCTGTCAGATATTGAATCGTTGCACCCAATCCTGCTAGCCCTTCAAAATTTAGGGTTCCTGTCTCCCAGCGATCGGGCACCGTATCGGGAGAAGGTCTGACCTTAAAGGGCTGTAACTGGGCCAGTAGTGCCCGTTTGCCATAAAGAATGCCGACATGAGGACCAAAGAATTTATAGGCGGAGCAGAGCAGAAAATCACAGTCCAGCGATCGCACATCAATCGGCCCGTGGGGTGCGTAATGCACCGCGTCCACAAAGACCCAGGCTCCAACTGTATGAGCCAACTGCACCACTTCGGCAATGGGATTAACGGTGCCAACTGCATTCGAGGCATAGGCAATAGCAACCAGACGGGTACGGTCGGTCAGTTGTTGTTTCAAATTTCCCATATCCAGCGTGCAGTTATGGGGGTGAATATCAACTGTCCGAACAACAACGCCCTGTTCTTTCAATGCCAGCCAGGGAGCAACGTTGGCATCATGATCCAAACACGTGACAACCACTTCATCACCCGGATGCAGCACACGCCCAATAACCCGGCTCATGGCCCAGGTCAGGGTAGTCATGTTGGATCCAAACACTACCTCATCCGGAGCGCAGCCTAACAAGTCAGCGATCGCCTGCCGGGCCGTAGCAACCACAGCTTCAGTGCGTTGGCTGGTAACAAAGGCACCGTGTAGATTGGCATTGGCGTGGGTCAGGTAATCGACCATTGCCTGGGGCACAGCATGAGGAACCTGAGTTCCCCCAGGCCCATCAAAAAACACAGCAGGAAGGCCATTCACCTCCATCGCAAGGGCTGGAAATTGAGCCCGAACCCACTGAAGATCAAAGATAGGCATAGGAATTTCCTTCTCAACCTGTCTGGTATCTGGCACAGTCAGCTTTTCGATAGCTTTACGCTCCTGACTCGGGTGGAAACAAGCCGGGATTTGTCAACACAAATACGTCTCTTACACCCTTATCCCCGGTTGTTTTAATAGGAGAGGTGTAATGGAAATACTGGTCATCTTTAAAGATGAGAAATTCACCCGGATTGAGCACTTTACTGAAGATTGGCTCGTTCTCTTTACTCTGATACAGATGGGTCTCGGCCCCTTCTACCCCTTGCCGATGTACAGAGAAAATTCCAACGAGAGTAACCCCGTCTCGATGAATGCCTTCGGGTGCAGGGTTACCAAGTTTTTGAAGAGACGCCGTTGTACGAATTTGATGGACCGCAATCTCATTGGAGCGTGAACACACCTGGCAGTATTGGTAAAACTCCCAAATAACCGCTTGAAAATCGACTTGCTGAATCAATCCATCTTCCAGCTCTTCATACTCTCGTATGACATCCCCCAATATAGGATTGTAGGTTTTACTTTGAAAGAGCTGACGATGGGGGAGTTGAATCAGGCGATCGCCCAAGATCTTGAAATGAGATAAGCGCCTGAAACGATAATTTCCTTCCAAGTAAGGGTCGGCTGGTAGACGATCAAAGTAGAGTTCAAATGGCTCTACTTTAATTGCATTCATCATTTCCAAAATATAGCTGACTAAACAGTTAGCTCTTGGCTTGATAAATTCTTCCGTCTTAGATGCGTTCAACATTTTCCCACTCCCTAAGGAGAACTATTCTGGTTCTATCACTTGATTAGGCTGTTGTAGCGCCAACTCAACACTGTGAACACTCAAATTTAATTATTTGAAAGAGTACCCACAGCAGAATGAGTAAGAAGTATGAAACGGAATGAGAAGACCGTTTATTTCTTAAGCCTATAACTTCAATTGTAGGTAGAGAATTGTGGAATGTCGATCCTTTGATTCTGATCGGTTGTTATTAAGAAGAATGTGTGGCAGAACCACCTGTCTAGTATTCGATTCATTTTCATAACATCCACCATAGGTGCATATTTGTTTGTGCAATGCTCACCACAAAGCCCACCTGAACGCCCAGGAGTTCGGCACATTACCATTTATGGTTGGGTTTCTAGAAGCCATTTGATAAGCAAGGCAAATTGAGCAGCGGTATTAACCACTGATGACATGAAGAACTGAGGCAAATTTCATGAAGAGTTTCCATGCCTCAATAACAGGAGTTCAGTTAGTAGCCTATAAGATAATGATATTCATCTTTGTGTTCGATTGGCTATGCCTAAAGATCACTCTTAATAGAAGTTTTTCTGTGTGTTGTCGTCTAATACCGTTTCTTTAAGAACTGAATCGATAACCCATTCCAATCCGGTGAAGTACGAGATGGATATGGAACGTCTCCCACATCCATCTCGTACTTCACCGGATTGAAAAATGCTGTATGAAGATTTTCTACATAATATGCAACGAAGTTTGTATGGCATGCCTGAATAATTTTATACAGCCCTTAAAAGGCGGGATGGGGCAAACTGCACCCACCCTATCTCTCAAAAACCGTTTAGGATTCCTATATTCAGGTATTCATTCTTCTGATTTATATCGTTATGCCTCGCAAGCATCCATTCAAGCAAAAGCACCCACGTTTTAATGAGTACCCTTTTGCTCCATGTAACCGAAAGCACCCATTCAATCAGGCTGAACAGTGGCTCCAAACCATTCCAACATGGATTTTTATCGGTGGGACGGTCGTTGTTTTGGCAGGAATTTCTTTGTGGGTTGAACCCGATGTCAATTGGAGGTCTCCCAGAGATATTGTGCGTGTGGTCTTTAACGATGCAGAATCTATTGCGATCGCCTCAGCCGTTCTTCTCTACTTTAAAGAAAGCCCCGATCGTAAAGAACAGAAACATTATGAGGCTTGGCAAGTTGTTGACAATGCGGCAGCGGCAGGGGTTCCCACGAGCTTTGCACGGAACAAGGCACTGGAAAGTTTAAACCGGGACGGTGTCTCCCTTGGAGAGATCGATGTTCCTAAAGCTGACTTGTCAAATATCAACCTCACTGGTGCATACCTTTACCACGCTGACCTTAGCAATACAAATCTTAGCTTTGCTGTCCTTCGAGACACGGACCTTGGGAAAGCGAACTTAAGTGGTGCCATTCTCAACTATGCTCTTTTGAACAGCGCTAATTTTCTGGGTACAAACCTTAGTCATGCTGATCTGAGTAATGGCGTTCTTAATAGTGCCAAGCTGATTGCTAGCAACCTCAAGGGCAGTAACCTGAGTGGAGCCTATCTCGTTGATACCGATTTCAGTAATGCCGTTCTCAACGGTGCCAACCTTAAAGGTGCCTATTTCATTAGAAGTAATCTTCAAAGTGCACAAGGTATTACTCAAGAACAACTCGCTCAAGCAAAACTCTGTCAGGTAGCTTTGCCCGATGGCATTGACCTCGACCCAAATCGTGACTGTGAGGAGCTGAGAGAAAACGACTATGTTGCTTGGATGCTAGAGCATTCAACAGAAGATTTTTAAGAAATATATTGATCTTTACGAATTATTTTAAGGAGATTTCTGCATAAGAATTTACCCGTGATGTGGGTGCTTTGCCCACGAAGCGGGCAAAGCACCCACATCACGGAGGTAATTTTATTACTGGAAATCTCCTAAGTTACTTCTTTATCATTACTCGAGCGTGCTTTCGCCTCATAAAAAGATTAGAGATGTTGCTGAATAGAGCGATGAAATAGCCCTATTCAGCAAGGGGGACTGGAAGCACAGACACTAAACGAATTCAGGCGATGTTGCAAGTTGATAGTTAAGGGGCATCTTAGAGCGATCAATCACCTGATCAATCAGGCCATACTCTACTGCTTCTTGAGCTGACATAAAGAAATCTCGTTCAGTATCCTGCTCAATCTGCTCCAGCGACTTTCCAGTGTAGTTGGCCATACTCTGGTTAATCTGGCGTTTCAAATAGAGAATCTCCTTGGCCTGAATCTCAATGTCCACAGCTTGCCCTTGCGCTCCACCAGAGGGTTGGTGAATCATAATCCGTGAACTAGGCAAACTGCTGCGCTTGCCTTTCGCTCCTGCACCGAGCAGGAATGCCCCCATACTGGCCGCTAAGCCATAACAGATTGTGCAAACATCTGGACGAATCTGATTCATGGTGTCGTAAATACCCAGACCCGCTACCACAGAGCCACCCGGAGAATTGATGTATAAATGGATGTCCTTTTCTGGGTCTTCTGCTTCTAAAAACAGCATTTGTGCGACGATGCGATTAGCCATTTCTGCCTCGACGGGTTCTGCCAGAAAAATAATGCGATCGCGCAACAGACGAGAGTAAATATCAAAAGCCCTTTCTCCGCGACCGGATTGTTCAATAACGGTGGGAATCATAGTGAAATCTTCCTATGAGAATGGTGGGTTGGTAATGAGCGATGTGTAATGTGGGTCCTTCCGTAACTCACTTGTTCAAGCAGTCTCTTGAGAGGAAGTAATTTGGCTTACATGACCTGCGATAATCTGCCAACGGTTTTCACGCTGTAACCAAATGCGGGTGAAGCGGTAAGGTTCTGAGAAAGGCTGCCCATTTAGAATTCCAGCGAGGTCTGCTCTGAGGGTAACAACCACGCAGTCGTTGCTAAAGAGGTGGATTTGGCGATCGCTAATCTCTACTTTTGTGAACTGGAAAACTCCAGAGCGATGGGCTGCGAGATCGTATTGCTTGTTGCCCACAAAACCTGTGTGCATTGTCCAAACCAAATCATCTGCGATCAATTCATCCAGTACAGCAACATCACTGGTCAACATCGCCTGCCGTAATTTTTCCTCCAAAGTTTCGATTGTTTCATGATTCATTGGTAACGGCTCCTATGAAGATAGAGCTACTGAGTTCCCCTTATGGCTTGAAGGAGAATTGATAGGCTTTTACCCAGTAAGGTTGTGTTTGCTTAGATAGGCTGCTACGAGACGAGTCCCTTATTTACCCGCCAAGCTCTAAGCTTTGCTGTGAACATTTCAGGCTTAAATTTCCTACTCCATAGAACATTGCCGGAAATGAGGGCTCTTTTATGAGGGTTCTTCAGGGCATGAATCCTGCTCTAGCAAATCTGGCAGTGTGCGATTGAGAAAATAATTCCACTCAACATTGGCAGGTATTGAGGTGAGGGGGGCGATCGCTATCCCAGGTAAGTTGAACTGAGCTGCCCTAGACAAGTCAGCATTTAAGGAATTCATGACCACCCCTGAGGAGTGGAAAGACTTGCCAGAGTAGGACAGCTCAGACCCTCGATAGGTATGAGCTACAGTATCAGGACGGGCTGAACTCGCAACAGCGGTTGTATAACTGTACTGGTGATGCTTCAAGCGTAATTGCGTTCCACCTGCAACCGTTGTCAGCGTCCAGACCACTAGCGAGGGTTCAGTGGTGGGAGACTCCTGCCAGGTATAAACCAGGCGGGTGGGTTCTTCTAGCTCCACAACTTCGCACTGAATGGTTGTCTTTAAACCGGGTAAAGGTTGGTTGTAGAACCGGAATTTATGCCCCAGCTTTGGTTCAAAGTCATTTTCCATCATCCAGTTAGCGAGGGCGCGGCGATTGGTTAATACCTGCCACACTCGTTCGGGTGGATGCGGATAGAATACTTCCAGATGAACCGCTTGACTCATGAGTTCTCCTCCAAATAAGCACCAAGGGCATCCAGTTTTTGCTGCCAGAACGGTTCATAATAGGCAACCCACTCCAGAACCTCTTGCAAAGGAGCAGGGTTAAGCCGATATAGCCGTTGCCGTCCCGATTTCTGCTGGCTGACTAGCCCCGCGTTACACAGAATTTGTAGATGTTGTGAGATGGCCGGCAATGACATCTCAAAGGGTTCCGCAAGCTGTTTCACAGGCTGCTCTCCGGAGCGTAAGCGATCGAGAATGGCACGGCGAGTCGGGTCAGCGATCGCCTGAAACACGTCGGCACTGGCAACAGGTCTACTCATCAGAGAGAAATTTAAGCGAATGCTTAACTAACTGCAGTATAGATAAGCATTCGCTTAAATGTCAATCCATTGGGGTTGATTAACTTGCATTTTGTAGCAAAACCCAGAATCCCAGCTCTGCCGTTGCTTTGTGGTAGCAGAACTCGGATTCTGGGTTTTGTTGTTTGGGTTTGAAGAGGTGTTTACAAAGTTCAGGTTGCACAAGAGCAACCCACAGCATCTAATCACCCGTAATAAATACCGTCATAAACCAGCCCTGGCCTTCATTCTTAAAGAAGGCTCGGTAGCCTACAGGAGAGAAGGCATAACGGCTAGAAACAAATCCTCGTTTGCCGTCAGGGGTGATCACGGGCCGCCAGCCTTCATTGGTTTCCAGTAGTTGCTGCTGAGTTTGAGAGAGTTGTTCAAAACCTTGAGGGTCCGTCTTCACCACCTCGTTGGATAACACACCCATTACAGCGCTGTCTGGGCTCGGTGCCATGCGAACGTTGATCGCATCCCCAACAATAAACACATCCGTGTAGGGGTCGTAGGACGCTCCATCAATTTGCTGAATTTCACTGGCAGAAGAACAGGTCCATTCTTCGGGATTGCCCATATCATCCGTTTGGCTGTCAACTCTCGGTCCACAAGGGGCATTCACAAGCCGTTCCAGACGCTTCCAGAAAAGGCTGTCAGGATTATCAATATCGAGATCATCCAGGCTCATGGCAGGGCCAAAACTGAGGTGAATATCGGGAGCTGCGATCGCTCGAATGTAGTCAACATGACGTTCATTAACAGCCCGCTGAAGACTTTCTCGAAACTCATAAAAAGAGCTGCCTGGCCGAGCAATATCTGCCAATCCAAAGGGTCTACGAGGATAAGGGTCGGCCGTGGGAGGAGAAGCCTGAGCAACTGAATTAGCAGTTGAGGGAGAGGAATCTGCTTTTGAGTCTGTCGTTGTCGGGGATGCACCTTGAAGTGACGGTGATTTCTCGACTTGAGTTCCTATTGATGTGGAATTTGTGGTAGCGGGTATAGAAACAGGTGTCGTTGATAAAGAAGGATCAGATTGGCAAGCTGGTAAAGCAAGCCCAGCGATCGCGATAATACCTGAGAAAAGGTAACGATAGGAACGGGAATAGCTAGACATACTACTTTCTAACAGGGTCTATAAGAGCCATACAATTCAGCCTCAGACTATTCCGATATCCTATGGAGAAATTTTACTGAGTGACTTGCTGACGATAGATTCCTGGCGTCGTGTTTAGCATTTTACGAAACACCGTTGTCATGTGACTCTGATTACCGAATCCTACTTCGTAGGCGATCGCGACAATCGGCATCTGGGTTGTTCGAAGTAAACGTTGTGCCTGTTCAATTCGACAACGCAACACATATTGGTGGGGAGACAAGCCAGTGGTCGCCTTAAAAGCATGAGCCAGGTAATAGGAGCTAACCCCGACTGAACTCGCCATGTGACCCAGACTTACGTCACTCTGCAAATGAGAATGGACGTATTCCATCATCATCCTCAGTTGTTTAGGAGTTAAACAATCTGGAGCTTTCAATCGCTTAGACACACTTGAGCGATACCAGATAACATGTCCCATAACCAGAGTCGCAAGGGACTCTAGATAGAGCGCACCTCCTACATGTTGAGAATCAACAAAGAAGTGATGCAAGGCTTGCGCAAGCCTGCTACCTTTGGTGCTAGATTGAACCTGCCCTGGTAATAACTCAATCGTGGTTTCATGGGCGTATTCAGCCATTATGCGAGACGTAAGAGATGGCTTGAACGCCAGAATGATGCAGAACCCAGTTGTCTCAATAGAGCGATAGGTCGTACCCCGGGGAACAACATCATATCCTCCGGGTTTCGATTGGTAAGATGTCAACTTGTCAGAATTAAAGGCTGCCAACCCATGACCGGGCTGAAATCGAGTGGAGATGAACTCAAATGGAGCCAAGAGGTTTACTTCTAGCTGCCCTGGAGAAAGCATTGCAGCAATCACATCGGGAGTTTCTATCCAATGTCCCCATTGTGGTAGCTGGCTAAGCGGTGCGCGATCGAGTGGAATTTTACGCTCCGTAGCTGGAAAAATTTTCTCGACTACCCCATTCATCACCATTGCCTGAGCTAACGCTACTTCTGATTTAGCCTCATTAAATATACCCCATTCGATCAGAACATAAGAAATCCAACAATCAATGTAAGCAGATAAGCAAAAAGTTAATTTCTTGAGAATCCTTCGATCTACCCTCAAGAATTGAAAAGACAGTGGAAATGCTTTTCTGTAACGTTATTAGCATTCCTTTCGTAGTGAACTCTATTCTTCAGCTATGACGACCAATCTTGTGCCAGTATCAACCTTGTTTATTGGGTTACATGGTTTGATTGCCTTCATCCTCTCGTACATTGCAGCATCAGAGCGAGTCAAAACAAGGATTTGGCACGGGGAGGCAACAGAGGATGTGATGTCGCAGCCTAATCCTTTAGATAATCCTAATCCCTGGGTGATAACTGTCGAACGGTTAACCCAGCGCAAACTGCAAAGAAGTAAGGTGGATGCAGGTGCATTACAACGTAAAGTTCGTGCACATGGTAACTTTGCTGAATATGTACCGCATGGACTTCTGTTCATTGCTGCCCTTGAACTCATGCAAGCTCAGGGATGGTTAGTCTGGGTGTTGGGAAGTGCACTGACTATAGCGCGCATCGCCCACGCCTATGGAGTCATTACGACATACGGACCATCGCTGAGTCGTGCCACTGGTTTCTTCTTAACCTGGTTTGTTTACATCATTGGTAGTATCGCTTGTCTCTACTACGGTTACCAGGGGCTGATTTAATTGAATAAATTCCATATCATTAGTTCGGACAGTTTTTCTGAAACCGTTGATTTTGCGTGCGCTTCGCGCACGCAAAATCAACGGTTTCAGAAAAACTGTCCAGAGTATTGCCATATAGTGTGCGCATTGATTAAGTAAACCACCATACTTACAGCGCTTTGCGCTTGAGTCAGCCACAGTTATTTTTGTGAGAGCCGCTCTCCGCGCGGCTCTCACAAAAATAACCAGATTTTAAGCGCTTGAAAAGCGCTGTAATCAGCGCGCACAGCTTTATATACTAAAACCCTTATGATGAGGCTGTATGTATACCGCCTCTACCATAAAAGTTTTAGCCTGTTAAGGCATTAACTAGCCCTTGCAACCAAGGGTAAATCAATCAAAAATTCTGCACCCTGACCGGCCTCAGAATTGCAGGTCAGACTACCACCGTGTTTATCCACAATAACCTGATAGCTAATAGACAGGCCCAATCCTGTTCCTTTACCCACAGGCTTCGTTGTGAAGAATGGCTCAAATAGACGCTGTCGAACAAACTCTGGGAT
This sequence comes from Leptolyngbya sp. PL-A3, assembly GCF_039962325.1. Taxonomy (NCBI): domain Bacteria; kingdom Bacillati; phylum Cyanobacteriota; class Cyanophyceae; order Leptolyngbyales; family Leptolyngbyaceae; genus Leptolyngbya; species Leptolyngbya sp. PL-A3. The sequence goes on along the minus strand of NZ_JAMPLB010000071.1, from coordinate 19,662 downwards.
GCCAGGGCCATTGTCAGTAATACGAATACGAACATGGCGATCGCCCAAACGTTGAGTTTGAATCGTGATCATACTTGGATTCGCCTCAATATCGTCAGCAGTACGGCGGCTGTTTAACCCATCTAGCGCATCAATTGCATTGACCAGAACATTCATAAATACCTGATTGAGCTGCCCGGCATAGCATTCAACTAGAGGTAACTCTCCGTAATCCTTCACCACATGAATTCCGGGATGCCCTGCCGTTTCCCGCAGACGATTTTGTAGAATCATCAGCGTACTATCAATCCCTTCATGGATGTCGACTGGTTTGATCTCCGCCTCATCCATACGGGAAAAAGTGCGGAGGGCCAGTACAATTTTCTGAATGCGATCGGCTCCTACGCGCATTGAAGCCAGGAGTTTTGGCAGGTCTTCCTTGAGGAATGCGAAATCAATTTCATCGGCTGCATCTTGAATTTCGCGGGCAGGATTGGGATAGTGCCGCTGATACAGTTGGAGCAAATTTAACAAGTCATGGGCATAGTCGCGAGCATGCCTGAGATTGCCATAAATGAAGTTAACAGGGTTGTTAATTTCGTGAGCAACCCCGGCCACCAGTTGCCCTAAACTTGACATCTTTTCCGTTTGTACCAGTTGGGCCTGGGTTTGTTGCAGTTCACGTACCGTTTGTTCTAACTCCTGGGCTTTTTCCCGAAGTTGCGCCTCTGATTGGCGGAGTGCTTCTTCAGCGCGGTTGCGATCGCTCACATCCCAGAAGATGCCCTGCAAACCAACAATTTCACCTTCTGTATTTCGTACTGGAGCTTTGACCACCTGCACATAAATACGTTGGCCTGTACTGGGTAGTTGATGTTCCTCAACAATATCGACAACCTCGCCTGTTTGCATCACATACTCATTATCGGCTGTGTATTTGTCAGCCAGTTCTTTTGGATACAAGTCATAAAGTGTCTTGTGTCGGAGTTCATTGAGCGATAGCCCAACAGAATCTAGAAATGCAGTATTTGCAAAGACAGGCCTTCCTTTGCGATCAACGCGGAAGAGACATTGTGGCAACACATTGGCCAGCGATTCATACAGTTCCAAGCTCTCACGTAAAGCAACTTCTGCCCGTTTCCGATCCGTAATGTCTTCTGTAATAGCGAGCAGATATTCAGGGTTACCACCTGCTCCTAAAATAGCTGTTTTTTTGGTATGTAGAACGCGAGTTTCCCCTTCACCAAGCTGGATTTCCTCTTCGGGAATGTCACTAACCTGGTTTGTTTGTAGAACTTCTCGATCCTTACTCACAAAGCCATCGGCTTGATCGGCCGGGAATAAATCGTAGTCCGTTTTGCCCAACACGTCTGCTGCTTTCAACCCCAATACTGCTTCAGCAGCAGGATTCCACAGCACAAATCGCAAGTCATCGGCTGCTTTTGCTACGACTCCTACAGGCAACGTATTCAATACAGATTCTAGAAATACCTTGGTCTGCTCTAGTTCTGCTTCGGCAGTTTTGCGAGCCGTAATATCATTTCGAATCGCCACATATTGGTATGGCTTCCCCTCAGCATCCAACAGCGGCACAATGGTGCTATCAACCCAATAAAATGAACCATCTTTGGCCCGGTTTTTAATCTCACCCCGCCACACCTGACCTTTTGCGATGGTCTTCCACATTTGAGTAAAGAAAGCACCGGGATGGTAACCCGAGTTGATGATGCGATGAGATTGCCCTAACAACTCCTCACGCTCATATTGAGAAATTTCGCAGAATCGATCATTGACATAATGGATAATGCCACGGCAATCAGTAATTGATACGATTGATGATTGATCCAGCGCAAATTTGATATTCGCTAATTCCCGCAGCGATTGTTGCAATTCAGCCGTGCGTGCCTGTACTTGCTGTTCCAAGCTGTCGTTCAAGGCTTGAATCTGATGTTGCAACTGGTACTGCCCTAGGGCTGGAGCAAAGTGCTTCCCTAACATCTGGGCTAAGTTCAGGTCGCCATCTCCCCACTCGCGAGCCTGTTCTATCTTGTACTCGCGCCATGCTTCAAATGATTGGCGCGGCATTATCTGTCGTTCATCGGAATCAAATTGCCCGGCCCACAACGTTTCTGTTTCAACGGTGTTGCGGAAAATAGTTAGACAACCAATTACCCGCTGTTCCTGACTCAACGGAAGAATCAATACACTTCGAATAGCGGTGGATTGAAAACAACTCACCAGAGTTCGGAATTGAGGATTCTTGTAAAGGTCCGTGATAGCCCATAGCTTACTCGGTTGGCTAGACTGCTGACTCAATGAGGCAGCCGCGGCCGATTGCATAAGGTCTTGCCACAGGTAATGTTCCTCCAGATGCCGTTCTTTGCACCACTTTGCGGTTTGTGGTTGCTCACCCCAAGTATAAGGAGCCTTGGCAGGGTGCCCGTCTAATGGTTGCAGGAAAAGGCGCCCTCCAGAACCCTGTAGAGCCGCAACAGTCGCCTCAAGAGCTTTTTGAAAGCGATCGCCCTGACAGGAATGCAGCATAGTCGCAATTTGATTGACCGTTTGCTCGCATTGGGCTTGTTCTTGCACCTGGATGAGAAGCAGCGATTGGGCGATCGCCACCTCTACCTGATCCACGACTGATTGCAAAAAATCCAACTCTGAATCAGAGACCGCTCGTGGCTCCGAATGGTGGGCCACCAACAGCCCCCAAAGCCGCTCCTGTTGCAGAATGGGAACAACTACGGAGGATTGAACCCCCATTGCCCGTAAATATTCCACATGGCACGGGTCTACAGGACGAAAACGAATATCGCCTTCTGATGTGTCTCCCACTCTGGAGGCATTGGGTAGACTGATACCCAGTACTTGCTGGGACAGGTCAACAATCGATCGCTGCCGTGCCGCTACAAATAATTCGCGGGCATGGGGTGGAATGTCATCAGCGGGAAAGTGCAGACCCAGTAACGACGGCAGGCGCTCGCCATCAATTGATTCGGCAATGACTTCTCCATGCTCATCCGGATAAAAATAGTAAATTTTAACGCGGTCGATGTGAAGAAAATCACGAATTTCGGCAACCGTAGTTTGTAATATATCTTGCAGTTGCAGCGATCGCCGGATGCGACTCACAATCCGGTTTAGCAAGGCTTCCTGCTGTGACTGAGGCTGCAATTTTACTTGATGAAAAGAATTCATAGCAACATTAATAGAACGTTAATGTCCCTGTTAGTATGCACAAAATTTGAGCAGCTTTAACATTTGTTAGAACTACTCAACATTACTATGAACAAGCTGCAATAAAACCTAAAAGCAAAACATTGCGTACTTTTTACTACTTTAACTCTATTTAAAGTAGCCGTAAATACACGTATGCGAAAAGGGAAATGATTTCCCTAAAAGGAGTAAATAGTCGGTTGAAGATACACTCTTCGATCAATTCAGTCTATAGCGCTACACGTTCAGCAGCAGAAAGTTTATTGCTATGGCTTAAAACGGTCTGTTAGAGTGTCACGAAACATCAGCCCCGTCTAAATTCAGTGACAATTTCATGAGCCGTTAGAGGAAAAAGGTTTCTCTTAAGCCATTAAAGGAAACAGTTTTTACGCTACACCAGTAGTGTCTAGTCAATTTATAAGGTTCGGTTCCTGAAACTTATAGATAAGATGAAGAATTTTTTTGTGGAGTCAAAGACCCACCAAAAATTACAAACAGACCTGTACGTGGTGTTAAGGAAAACTTGAGTTGAGATTTTTACCATTAAGTCGTAAACGCTTGGGGCTACTGCTGGCAGCAGCCCTGCTGATCGTTTCATCCTGGTTGGGAATTACAACAGCCCGAGCCGGATTGGAGGTGCGATCGCTCCAGCAGGAGGATGTCCCCCTGCTATACCTGGCTCCTCAACAGGCAAAGGCAGTACCGGGCGTGTTGATTGCCCATGGTTTTGCTGGCTCTAAACAGTTGATGCTGAGCTATGCCCATGTACTGGCCCATGCAGGCTATGCGGTTATGCTGTGGGATTTCGATGGGCATGGAGCCAATGAGGCTCGCTTGCAACGGTATGAACTTCAGCAAAATCTTGATGTTGCCCTACAAGCCCTGCTACAGCAACCGGAAGTTGATCCTACGCGTTTAGCGCTATTGGGGCATTCCATGGGAAGTGGAATCGCAATGATGGCGAGTATTCGGGCTCCCGATCGCTTTGCGGCAACTGTCGCCGTATCTCCCACAGGGGCGAGTGTCACGCCGCAAGCTCCGCGTAATCTTCAGTTGCAGGCGGGGAGCGGAGAAGGTGGTTTTGTGGCGAATGCCCAACGGCTACTGGCCCAAGCCGGTGGGGAAAATCAGAATTTTGCCATGGGGCAAGCACGGGAGTTCGTTATCATTCCTGGCGTAGAACACATCACGATTTTGTTTAGTGATGATAGCCATCAAGCTGCGCTGCGCTGGTTGAATACAACTTTTGGCAAAGCTCAGGATAGCCAGTATCGCGATCGCCGCATGGCCTGGTACGGTTTGCATTTACTGGGATGGTTGATAGGATTAGCGGCCCTTGCGCCCTGGATCAGCAAATCGGACATTGCGGTAGAGGTAGCCCCGCTTCGGCGGTGGGCAGGTTTGGTGGTTGCACCACTGGTAGCTGTGGCAGGACTGTTGCTGCTCAACCCACAATTCAATCTTCAGGATTTGGGTGGTGTGCAAGTGGGTGGAGCGGTGGGAGTTTGGTTCCTCATTGCTGGCTCAGTCTGGTTAGGGCTACTGGCGCGTCTACCCCGTTTTACCTGGGGTACCCTTATCTCTGGGTTGGTACTGTTTTTGCTGCTTTGGATTGCTTTTGGTGGAATGGCACAAGTTGTCTGGCTCCAGTGGTGGCTGATTCCGAGCCGATTGCGATTATGGTTTCCTTTGGCGATCGCCTGCTTGCCCTGGTGGGATTTTGCAACTCGGTTCACCAGTTTGCAACTCGACCCACCAATTTGCAACTCGACCCACCAATTTATATAATAAATGTACCTCATAACAAGATGGTACTTCATGAGACCCAGTACAAGCCGCGCTCTCGATCGATGGTGTGCCTCAACATTTAAGAATCATCTTGATGAGGCCAGAGGATTTGGTGAAGGGTTTTCTTACCGCCCTTGGCACAGGGTAGAAGAATTTTCTTCAGAGGGGCGCGCTTCCCGATATCCCGGTTGGAAAACTGAAAAAAGGGTCCATCACCTTTTTTCCGACAATGAAAAACGTTTCTTCCTCCTATGCGAGTGGTCCGATAAGGTTCTTGACATTCGTGAACAGTACCCATTGCTTGACTATGAATTGGGGATGAAAATAGCACGTGATATGGGTATAGAGTATCCACGTGCTCAAGACGGTACACCTTGGATCTTCACTACTGATTTTATGCTCACTATTAGAGATGGTGAGAAAATTAAGCAAATTGCTCGAACTATGAAGCCCGAAGGTAAATTATCCAAGGATCTTGTAAGTCAGAATTTTGAATTAGAGCGCCGATACTATGCTCATTTTGGTACTGATTGGGATGTTATTACAGAAAAGAGAGTCTCTCGCACTTTAGCCGGTAACCTTGAGTGGATTCATAATGACTACTGGCTTGAAGATGAAGGTGACATAAGTGCAGCGGATTTACAAGCTACCGCTAATATGCTGAAAATTCGCCTCCAAACAAAAGGTGTAAAAATTAATCAAATAACTGAGCAACTGGACAAGGAATTGAACCTTGCTGGAAGTGCAACATCACTACGCTTGTTTCGTTATCTCCTTGCTCGCAAGGAGGTTCAGATGGATTTGTTAAACACAAAAATCAGCGGTTATTTGCTAACAGACAAAATTACAGACTTCACGCCGCCTAACACGTAATCACTCAATAAGAATAACCTTATGGAATCCTATTTATTCGAGCGAGAAGTCATACGCTGGAGTTGTGAGTCTGGTTCACCGCTAATTGAGCGAGTGATTTGGACTGACGATACATTAGCTTTTACATTTGACATTTCTGCGAAGAATGGATTTCCAGAACCTCGACGTGTATCCGATATCTTGGATGCACTAGCTACAGGAACTGCCGAGCGCATTCCCGACCCATGGGCACGAATAATTCGTGATGAAGACTTGAACAATAGAGAGCGAGAAGTTCGTGATAAAGCTTGGAGAATTGTTCATGCTTTAGCCATTAACGAACCTGAGATATATGACCGAAAAACGCGCGGTCAGTTGATAAAACAATTTGTTCAAAGTTATAACGATGGGAAACAGAAGAACAAATTAGATATCAAAACGGTTCATGACTACCTTCGACGGTACTGGCAGCGAGGTAAGACAATAAATGCTTTAGTGCCCGATTACGCTAATTCTTCAGGAAAAGGTACTTCTAGAAAACCGGGTACCGCGAAAATGGGTAGACCGCGACAGTTTAAGGATGACAAAGACGTCGGTGAAGGAGTAAACACATCCGAAGATGATAAGAGAATTTTCCGTTCGGCTCTTATCCGCTACTACCTCAATACTAAAGAAAATTCAATGGAAACTGTTTATCAATTAATGGTAGCAGAGTCCTACGCACAACAATCGTACTATGACGAATCAGGGAAAAGGCTTACGGAGATTAGACCTCCAAATCAGATTCCTACAATTCATGAACTTCGCCATTTCTACTACAAACATATCCATCCAAACGTTAAAAAAGTCACCTCAGCACGACAGGGGAGTAAGTATTTTGCACTTAATCACCGAGCCGTGACAGGTTCATCGAAAGCAGAAACGCGCGGAGCAGGGTCCCGTTTTCAAATCGATGCAACGGTCCTAGATATTTACATCTGTTCCAAATTCAATAGAGTTTGGATTATTGGACGACCAGTTCTCTACGTCGTGATTGATGTTTTCAGCGAAATGATTGTTGGGCTGTACGTAGGTCTTGAGGGACCTTCATGGACAGGCGCGATGATGGCATTAATGAACTGCGCTGAGGACAAAGTAGAGTTTTGTAGGCGATATGGAAGAGAAATTGCCCCTGAAGAATGGCCTTGTCACCACTTGCCAAGTACGATTTTAGCTGATCGCGGAGAGCTAGTCAGAAGTCCCATTGAACAACGATATATCCCAAACCTTCATGTTGCGATCGAAAATGCCCCTTCAGGTCGCCCAGACTTTAAAGGACTGATTGAAGGCTGTTTTCCAAAATTTCACAAGCACACGAAGCCATTTACTTCAGGTTTTGTCAATCCTCGCTACCGTCAACAGGGCAAACGTGATTATCGATTTGACGGGGACATCGACCTCGACCAAATTACAGAGATGGCAATCGAAATTGTTTTGTACTATAACAACAAGCATCCTCTCGACAATTATGAACGAGACGAGGAGATGATTGCAGCAAACGTTCCTAAGATTCCAAGAGAGATATGGAACTGGTCACTGACTCGACGTTCTGGAGGTTTACGTCCGGTCAAGGATGACCTAAACTTTGTAAAATATTGCCTACTGCCTACGTTTCCAGTCACGATCACAGAAAGTGGACTCAAGCTTAAACTCAGAAATTTACCTATATACAACATCAATCATCCTGTGGATTTGTACTACACCTGTGAGAAAGCCTACAAGGAGCAGTGGTTTGAGCAGGTAAGAAGTAGTTCAATGCCTAAATCGAAACGCAATCTGATAGGTTGCTTAGATATTAGAGCACCTGAGATGCTCTACCTTCCCAACGCCGATAATAAGACCTTCGAGCCTTGCGACCTGATTGATGTTGAAGAGCGGTATCATAGCAAGCACTTTGAGGATATTATATGTCTATTTGCTCATGAGAAGCTAGACCGTCAACGATACCAAGGTACAGATTTACAGGCAAAAGTTGATTTAAATACTAGATTAGCCCAAATTGCTTCTCAAGGTAAGGAAATGACTCAGGCTGCGCTAGATGCTACTCCAACCAGTGGTCACAAGCGCATAGCAAGTATGGGGGATAAGAGAGCAATTGAACGGCAAATTCGGCATGGAGAACAAGCATTCAAATCACTACAATCTAAGCCGCAGTTTGCAAACTCAGATTTGCCAGAAACTCCAGAATCTTCAACCGAAGCATCAATTGCCTCAAGTGGGCTTGAATTGCTACGAGAAACGTCAGATGCCCCACCTCAATCTACGGAGTCTGAAGTAGCACAAACTTCTACAGATTCATCTAAGCCATCAATCGATTCAGACGTGTCTGAACCCTTGCAATTAGATCAGTTAAGTGATTTGGAACTTCTGTTGGAGATTCAAAAGGGGGAGAATCGTGGTCGTAGCTAGCCAGTCAGCAGAACTTGTCAAAATTCCTAATGGTTACTGGGCAATGGTTGCTCAGTATCAGAATCATAAGCAACCGGAATATAACTATAATCCGATGAGCCGTGCATTACCTCTTTCATTGTCGTCTCTAGAGTTTAGTCAATATGGGAAGATTAAGCCTCTATTCTCTGTTGATGAAATCCAATGGGAACCACACGAACGGCTTGATTGCATTGAGCGTTTATCCCGTTACTTTGAAATAGAGGCAAAGACAATTGATCTGTATCATAAAATTCGAATTCTGCTGTTGAGCGGCTATTTGGGAGCAGATCGTAATCCTTCAAATCCAGAACATGCAAGGCGGGCTTTACAGCTTTACAAAGCAATTCAGGACGGAGCTGGAAATAAGCTGGAAGAATATATCGGATGTCCTACAGTAGCGCCTAGCCTGACCCTGTGTGGACCATCGGGTATAGGAAAAAGTATGAATATTGAAAATATACTGCGGTTGTATCCTAGAGTCATCATTCATCCTGAATTGGGTGGATTGTGTCAAGTAGTCTGGATAAAAATCGATTGCCCAACAACTTCATTGAAAGGGCTATGCATTGAGATCTTTAGGGCGTTTGACAACCTACTTGGAACTAGCTACCTTAAGGAGTTTGGCTCAAATAGTAATTCGGTTGATTACATGCTAGCTCAAGTAGCTCAGCTAGCACACAAACACCATCTTGGTCTTTTGGTCATAGACGAAATGCAAGAGTTTTTCAAGCTCCAAACAGATCGTCAACAGGTTCTGAGTTTCCTCACCAAGTTAGATAATACTTTGGGTGTTCCAGTAATTCGGGTTGGAACAAACGAAATGGAAGAACTATTTAGTACGTTTGTTACTGCTCGACGAGCCACGGGGATGCAATTCACGATATGGGATAGGATTGTGAATCCTATGCAGTGGTCCTTGTTCATGACTGGTATGTGGTCCTTTCAGTGGACTAAGACTCTTGTACCCCTCTCAGAGGAACTGAAGTCAGTCTTTTATGAGATCACACAGGGCATTATTGATATTGCTATCAAACTGTACAAGATGGTGCAGTGGAAAGCAATCTCTCTACGTGGAAAAGAAATCATCACGATCGACCTAATAAGGCAGGTGGCGGCTGATGGATTAGGTCCATTATTGCCAATGTTGGAATATATTAGACAGGGACACAAAGATTGGAAGCTTCGATACGGTAGTATTAAGCCCTTGAAAACAGATATCTATTACAACAATTGCCTGGCTGAATTAGAGAAAGCCAAACTAGACGAATATCAATTAATGCTCGAACTTCAATCAAAACGTTCCCTCTATTTAACAGCAGAAATCCGGTTGGTTATTATTGAACTGCTTGATTTAGGAGTAGAACCTGCTATAGCCAAAGTCTGTGCAGAAAAAGCTATGGCTAATAGTGAAGATAAATCTGATATCTCATCTTTGACAAAATTGGCATATAAACTTGCATTAAAGACTGAACCGATAGTCGAAACTGAACCAACCCAAAAGGGTGAGAAACCGCAACAGCAACAAAAAGTAAAACCAATTTACGGAGACTTGGATATGCGATTAGTGGCTGACCAAGCAACAAAAAATAAAATGACGGTCTACGAAGCTTGGATCGCTGCAGGATTAATTCGTGACAATCCAATGTACGATTTATTTGACATTTGTGAATAATGAGTTTTTTCCTAATTCCTCTTGAAAGAATTTAGGTTCCAGTCTCAAGAGTGGGACAAGTTTTGATTAAGCCTTTAAATAACTTTTTTATCACTTGATGAAAAAATGCTATTGCAAATGGTTCTTGAACACAGCAAGTCTAGTTGCATCAATGATAGCGATGTTTAGGCAAATTGTGCCGTTGAGTATAACAACCGAACACCTTTCACTTATGCTGCATTTACATAATCTTGACGCCATATATCAACAACCTGAATCATTACAGGAGCAGCAGGTGTTTATAAAATTCATTTTTGGTTCTGCTGTGTTTTTACTTCATTAAATTGCACTAAGTAGGTAGTCGTAAGTAAACGTAGTTATAAACTGCTCTAACCCTTATCTAGCCATTGTCGATCCCTCAGAAACTCAAGGCTCTCTACTTATGTTGACCCTACCAAAGCCATATGTAGATGAGTTGTTATATAGCATTTTGGTAAGGTATTACATTCGGAGCGGTTACCGTAAAGTTAAAGAAGCGCAAGTCAAGTTATTTGATACCTTACCTCAACAACCTTGGGATATTCTCCTTCCAAGTAACCTTAAGCGTTTAACTAGAAAACTGTGGACTAAAGCGAACTATACGCCAGACTATTTCATTCAGGGTCATACCTTGTACCCCTTCTATGCACAATTTCTAATACCAGTAGAAACAGAGCTGCTGAGACAAGTGATGGTTCAACAGGGTAGGGCTTCAGTTCCAACAATCGCAAAAATTCCGCTGAATGTAGAAAAGGCTTGTCATAGCTACTTAAAATTCTGTCCGCAGTGTTTTGAGCAGGAATCTGACGAATTGGGAGAAGCCTATTGGCACCGGACTCATCAAATTCCAGGAATTGTGCTTTGCCCAGATCACGAAGTTCCATTGCTAAATAGTACAGTCTGCCTTAACTCAAAAGCCTTGCATTACATAGCGGCAGACTCTGACACCTGTCCCATCAACAATAATGTACCTTCTTATACGGACTTGACAAAGCATAGAATGACTGCCTATACAGAATCCCTTGAGCGGTTGATAGATAGACAGATCCCGTTCAGGGGATTAGCTTGGCTTCGTAAGCGTTATCACCACTATGCTGCTCAGAAGGGTTTTCTGAAGTTTGATACTGCGACGAACTTTACATTCGACGAAACGAAGTTTTTTGAGGAGCTTTGTGATTTCTATGGCGAGGAATTTCTGGATAACATCCTACCTGTTTCATTTCAAAGCTCAAAACATCAGTTTATCCAATGCCTGCTTGCATGCGATCTTGAGCAGACGATCGATCGAGTAAGACATATTCTACTGATCAATTTTCTGTCTGATTCATTACAAGATTTCTTCGCCTATTAGGTTCTATCAAGACAGTAAAAATAGAGTTAATTTCAGGAATCGCTTGTACTATTGCGCTATGCCATTCTAGTCAAGACCTGCTACTGGATGGCACCCTATGTCAGCCTATTTTTCATTTTCTTCAATGATGAATGCATTGCTCGCTGGTCGATGATTGGAAATGGGTTTATCCTCACTCCATCCTAATAACATCTTCCTGTGATTTGTCTCGTGGTATGTACAGCTCATGTAAAACCACGTTGTATCGACCTTCAGCTTCCAGTGCTTTCAGGTCTTTCAAGTATTCCGCCGTAGCCTCATCTAAGAAAATTTCTCCTTCTGTAAACGATCGCTCTAAAACCTGAAATGTCACATGGCACAATCGTTTTTGCTCTAATGCCCAAGCCTGCAACAACCAACTCTGAACTTTAAGGGCGTATTTGTAAGGCAAGATTTGTCGAAACAACAGGAATTTATTCCAGCCCAGTAACCGAGCTAGAAACATCGAAATATAAAAATACCGTCTACACGGTAAGCGTAGTGAATCTTTCTTGAACATGAGTTAAACACCGTACTATCTATCTACGTCTACGACTAATGCCCGTACTTCTAGAGGAAGTTGAGCAGTGTAGGGTGTTGATCTGTTTAGACTGCTCAGTGTGCAAACTAACTAACCGGGCAATACAACCAACCAGTTCTAAGATGACTTCTAGCTGTTGGGTTAAATTGAGTTCCGCCCGATTCAACTGTTCTGCTAGCTTGCAACATTGCTGCCGTAGGTCTTCCATTGATGTGGGCGACGTCACTTCTTTGCTTGGTGGCAGGGTCAATGGCACATCTTGTGCGATCGCCTCTACCAACAGCAAGTACAAGCAGAGGATTGCCTCTTCCGCTAACCGCATCGTTTGCGAGAAGTGCCACCGTATCGATTGATTGCTATCCCGGATGTTTCGCGATCGCTCCAACAACGCAACTCGGTAATCATCCAACGATTGAGACATGGAAAAACACTCCATTTAGAGGGCGATCGCCTTTATCAAGCACTTTCCCGCTGAGAGGAAGAAGGCGAGGTAATTTCAAGCAAATTACTAACAGGTGTTTTCCCCATCGCCCGATTGACCAATTCCATTAAGGTCTGGGCACGCTTACTGAGAAAAGCATCAAAGTCATCACCTCGTAGTGTTTCCGGGTCTATGAGATGCGAGCGCAGAATCTCGTCCATCCGCCGCCGACTAATTCCCTCTGCCTCCAATGCCCGTAAATACTGGCTGGGAGCTTTTCCCCCAATCTTTTGATTCGACAAACGAGATAGCGGGGTCAAGTTGACCAAGCTGTTATAACGGTCTTTAGGAATTCCCTGTTTTTTGCAATAAGCCACTGGGAAAATATGATGGCTGTCGATCGGATCATTGAAAAGATTGATCTCCGCCAATGCCTCTCCGGCGGCAAAGTCGATCGCCCCATGTTTGCGTAGCAAAGCATTGATCGCTTTGTAAACAGCTCCATGTCGCCGCCGAACCATTAGTAATCGCTCAGCCTGCAAATGTGCCATCTGAACCGTGTTGGGTAACTCACCGCCTTCATTCAACCAGGCAGGTACTTCCACCATGTCCCGGGATGCCCGACGTTCATGCCAGGAGGTGTATAAGGCGGCACAACTTCCACACCAAAACCACTGTTCTAGCTTGGCGCGTACCCAATCTTGGGGATAACCCACAACTGCGAGAATTGCAGCTAAAGCAACCAACTGAATTTGGTATGGCAAATCACCAGCCGTTTGAATCTTTTGGCCATACAAGAACCGCGCAGCTTCTTCATAGCCTGCAATGGCTTGGTCAGCATACTTCTGGTAATCCGCTAACGACAGATCCAGCACCTCTTCTCGACTACAAGCCACGGCGGGTAGCTTTTGAGGAGGCACCCCTGCTGCGATCGCTTGTTGGCGTTGATGATAAGCAGCAACCAAGGCAACACAAGCGAGGTAGTCCGTTTCCTTAACCGTCTCAAGTACCCGATGCTGCTTGAGACGCTGCTCCCGCTTAGCCCAGTCATCGCGAAGTGAAAAGTCCTGGCTAGCAAAACAGGCGGTTGCTAAATCGAAGAAGTTCAACTGCTCCGATTGGGTATTCACCTTTTCAAAAACCCTGCACACTGCGGCTTTGGGTAGCCCTGGTTTAAGACGAATCACGGGCACTTGAAAATGCTCATATCGCTTAATGACCTCACGCTCAAATCGATCCAGAAGCTCTAACCTGGTGGGATCGTACTGCCAGTATTTGGAATACCCCTGCCGCCAAGCTGCGTAACTAAACACCTGGGATAGGGGAAACAACCCTAATTCATATTCCTGTTCTGGAGCAGAACAATTGATGGCAGGATGCCCTGCAAAACCAGGGCGAATGCGACGATTGTTGAAGCCCAGAATACACTGTTCTCGCTCGATTTCAGAATCAAGGGCTTTTTGAATGTCGATGTAATACCAGCGATCGCTCATTTTGCCATTTCGACGACTCTGCACCCGCACAGGGCGATTGGAAAACAAACACATGAAGAGCGTGGTACACCGTTGCTGCCCATCCAGAATAAGTTCGGTAGGAATTGGAACTTGCTCCAACTGCACTCCTTCAACCAACCGAGAACAAACTTTCCAGGAACCGTTGCTTACTTCTTGCAACAAGATGCCGCCGATCGGCCATCCTTGACTGACACTCGCCAGCAAATCGATTACCAGGTCATCATGCCAGCAAAAGCTGCGTTGAAGATCGGGGAGTTGAATAAACCCTTGCTGAATTTTTAGGAGCAAATCCGGCAAAGCTTCCTTAGACAGATCGAAGGCGGAAATAGGTGTGTTCATTGTTGCCATGTAGCAATGGGTAGAACTCAATGTTGGCAACAATAGATCGCTTGTACTGAACAAACAAGGTCTTTCCAGAAAAAACCGACAATTGTCGGGAAGATTCAAAACTAGTTACAGCTATTCAGTTGGAGGATAAAGAATTGCCCGATCCGCTTCCGATAAAGGGCAAATAATGCTCCATAAGTCCGGTGGGATATGATGATAGCACCGCAGCAAAAAATAAAACTCACTCAATCGGCGAAGGTAAACCTCTTTGACCATTTTGGGTTCTTGCCCCTGGCTCATCCACCGCTCGATCGTCCGGGTTGTGCAGCCTGCAATAAAAGCAAGTTCTTCATATGACAGATCATATTCACTCTGAAGTTGTCGGGGATGCTCCAAAGCTAGATCGCAGTTGACATACAGCCGAAACAGGGTTCTTTCCTGTGGACCGAAAGGTCTAGGTCTAGGTGTACGACTCACTGAGAACCCTCCCAGGTAGTCGAGGAAGTTGAGCTGGTGTTTGATGTTCGTAGTACCTCGATGTCATCTTCCCCTGCCCACTCCGCTACAACCCAAGAGCGGGAAGGACTATCAGAATCCAAAAACACTAAATAGAGCCAACTCCAACTCAGACATCCCTGTTCTGTCTTCCCAAATGGCACAAATGCTCGCCCAATGATTGTTCCCCTGTCTGTCAGCTCAGTGGGAGGAACCCACTGACAGCGGGATCCGATGTCGTATTTAGGAACCTCTAATTCTTGAGGCAAACATTCGGGTAAATTGACTAACTCCAGGTCTTTCACCCGCAAAGACACCAGATTCCAATGACCCCGAGAAGGTTGTGAAGATGAACTAGGTTCCATAAAAAGCCGATTCTCAAGCAATGGGGATTGCTAGAAGTATAATTTGCAAATTTGCAAAAGTGACAAATTTGCAAAAACTTAACATTTTCAAATGTCGTGGGAAAATGACCCATGTGACTTCATGTGTTATTACCCCGCAACCTTGGCTAGCAAAGCAGAAGATCCAAACTACATTCAGGTGAGAGGGCATGTCCAAAAGCGCATAGCCCGCAGGTTTAAGGCTATTTGTAGTGAAAGAGGTATTGACTTTGGGCAGGGAATGGAAGAGGCATTTCTTCCCTGGATTGAGCAGCAGGAAAAACTCCTCCGAGAAGAAGAGCTAGACTCTAAAGACCAGCCGCAAAGCTAGTCAAGTTTTCGATGAGTAGTAAAAGGTGGAATTTCTAGCTTCCTTGAGTACAAGCTTTTTGCTTCCAAGTCTTTTAGGGTTTTCCCCCTTAAAGCTCCCCATCTCTTGGTCTGGAGGAGTTTTAAGACCGCATGGTAAAGCTCTTAAATTCTTCTTAGACTTCTAGGTAATCAGGGTTAGTCCATGGTCAATATTCTGCAAGTTTAGAAAGACCCGTGCCCTAAAACGTCCTTCAAGTCCAGCATCCAGGGTTTATAGCTTTTATACCTGCCGAGAGAGCATTACTTCCTAAATGTTGCAAATTCCAACTCGGTCTCCAGTCCCTCTAACTCCTGCCGGTCATATCAACCCTTCTAAGTTGTTAGCCAGTAGTATTCTGCATTTTCTAAAAAGACCCTAGCCTTGAAGAAGCTGCCGGATAAGGAATGCAGCCATTTCAGCCATCCCTTTTTAGAGAAAACCTAAGTCCTCCCAGTCCTCCAAAAGACCTTCACCTTCTAATCTCCAAAAACCTCACTCCGCCAACTCTAACATCCCAAAGACCTAAAAGCCTTTTCGGGTGAGCTTTTCGGGGTTTTTGCCGCAGCTTTTCTAATCAAAGCCATGGGTCTAACCAGTGAGGTTTTTCATCCCCTAAAAACCCCCTGGCCTTGAAGCCGCCGCCAGATAAGGAATACAGCTATTTCAGCTACCCCTTTTTAGAGAAAACCTAAGGTTTCTCTAAAAAACCTTTATCTTCTAATCTTTAAAGGTCTTTAAAGCCCAAAAACCTGGAAGTCTTTCGTAATGGGCTTTTTGGGTCTTTTGCTACAAACTCCCCAGCAAAGACCTACAATTCTAAGAAGAAAGAAGATTATTACTAGATGAGTTTATGGACTTGTTATCCTAGAAAGCTGAAACCTGCTCTATTCAAAGCTTTGAGTACTTGTCGGACTGACAGTGCGTTATCAAGCCTAGTCTTTGAGTGACTTGATTCAGTGTATTTGACAGGGGTTTTTGGGGAAGATTATGGAGTCCAAAAAAACAGATCCTCCCACTAAAAAAGGTAAACCCGTCAAAACAAGGGCATTAGGAGATCCTGAAGTTCCTAAAGATGCAAAAAAGACCCGGAAGGGCAAGCAAAGGCTCAAAACAAGCTTTTACTCTGCATCGGAAGATGAGTTGCCTGCTTTTTTAAAGGAACAACTAAATCAGCTAGAGGAATTCTGGACTAGGACTGAAAACTCTCGACGCCGCGAAAAACCAATTCGCCCAAAAACCTATAGAACCTACAAGAATCATATTCTGAGCTTTTTAGGGTGGTTGACCTGTGTTCGCGCAACAAACCTAAAAGACATTAAATTAGAGGATCTGACCAATCAGGGTTTGCTGTCCGATTTCATCGCTTGGGGATTGGAACAGCGTGGAAACTCGCATGGCTGGGCATTAAATGTTGCTCAATCTGCAATGCTGATTGCAGCGTGGCAACATGCTGATGTGCAAACTAATCCCTCTCAAGATTTACCGGCGATCGCTCAACTTCGGAACTACATCAGCATTTTGAGACGCCAATACAATGACGAACTAGTAGCTAAAAAAGGTGAAAAAGCTAGGTTAGCCGAGGATGCTTATGAGCTAACGGACGAACTTCGCCAAAAAATTAGTGCGTATCTGCGCCAAGATTGCACAGAAATTGATTCTGCTGGAAAAGAGCGATCGGAAATTGAGCTTTTGAGATCGTGGCAACGGTATCTCATCACGAGTATCCTGCTGTTTTGTCCAATTCGGTTACGGACCCTGTGTCAACTTGTGCCAGCACATAATCTCCTCCGTGAATCCGATGGTTCTTGGGTGATCGTGACAGAAACTCAGCACAAAACTGGTTACTCTGGAATACCAGTCAAGCTGCACCTGCCTCAGTTAAAGGACGATTTGACAACTTGGATAGAGAAGTGGAGACCAAGGATTAAAACAAAAAATAATTTTGCATTTACCAAATTAGGGTCTAATCGACTTCCATCGGCCTTGGGGCAACCTTTAACTGAACGAGATGCGTGGGAACTTGTAGCCCGAGCTACTGAGAAGGCAACAGTAGCAATTCTTGGTACTCCGGTGCGAATCAATCCAAGTATGCTTCGTCGATCGCATATACCTCTCGTACCAGAACGACTAAGTGCTTGCGATCGAGACTTGTCTTCATCTCAGAAGAATTCCAAACATATAAGCGTGACATGGCCTTGCACATCACTTAAAACTTCGATACAACAGCAAGATATTAAACAAGTTGCCAAATTCTTCAAGGATTTAGGAATAGCACTAGAAAACTATAATCCTGATTCACAAACTCTAACAAATTTGATTCAGCAAATAGAACATTTGAGTGCAAGCAAATCGTTAAGAGTAGTAAAACACCTCGAAGCTATCTTGCACATTCTTGAAAAGGATACACCTGCGGAGTAAGGTAACTCCTTGCAATCCATAACCAATAGCGAACTCGTCACATAGAAAAATTTTAAAGATGCCCTGATTACTGTAAATCTTGGGCATTAGCTCATTATGCTGAAGATTTGTCAGAACTGGCTGTATTAAGTTCTGCAAGAATTTGTTGAGAATTGTTAATTTTACTAGCGATTTTTGTCATCGCATCTTCGTAAAGCAAAAAGTTGGCAGTTTGAATGTACCTTTTTAAAAAGGTACGTTAACTAGTGGCTTGCATCAGGTTAAAGATGAACTTCAACCTTTGGTGCTTTCAGCATTGGTCCTATACCGAGCAGTAAACGGGGAACGAGCTTCAACAGACACAAACGATGCTTGGGTATCAGTAATTTGTTGTGTATCTACAGATGGAACAAATATTTTTAGACAATGTACCAGTACAAAATTCTCAGCAAGAATACTCCTTTCATCCTTTTTATGATGAAGTTGTTTCTCCTTTGCCCCATGTGGATCTAAACTTCCGGGTGCAGGGTAAGGTACTACCCTCTGACCATAGCTATGCCCTGTATGCAGCTCTTTCACATTTTCAGGATCGAATCCATTCTCTAGAAGATATTGGCATTCAACCAATCACCGGGATACAGACAAAAGAGGGCGTTCTTACTCTAAATGACACCTCTTGCCTTAGGATTCGTGTACCTGCGGAATTAGTGCCCCTACTATACCCACTGGCAGGAAAGCAGTTAACTATCGGTAAGCATGAGATCTGGTTGGGAATTCCTGAAATTCATCTCCTCAAACCAGCAACCAAGCTGTACTCACGTATCGTCACGATCAGAGGCTTTCAAGAACCAGAGCCGTTTTTAGAAGCAGTGGAGCGACAGCTTCAACAACGGGGTATTCGGGGGCGTGTTAGTTTATTTACGAATACAGAAGGTATTCCTAGGCGAAGAACACTTCAGGTTAAGAAGTACACCATTGTGGGTTTTGGGGTTGAAATAGAAGACCTGTGTGAAGAGGATTCACTCCTGCTACAAACCTATGGAATTGGTGGCAAGCGGAAGATGGGTTGCGGCATATTTTTGAAGCATTAGGGGTAGTGCAGCAAATGAGTGCCAAAATGCTTCAAATTCATCTACATGACCCTGGGGCGACTTGGCTCCACAATGCTGGTGTTGTTGGATTGTGGATGTCTCTCCACCAGCTACAGGAGAAGTATTCACTAAAAGCGCAGCGGGAAGGCGGGTTGGATTGGTCGTTGTCATCCGACTCAATATGCCTTAAGTGGAATGGAGCAGATTTTGAAGTTTTTGACTGGTTGCTGAAGCAATCTTTCCAGATAAGTCAGGAAGGCTTCGTTGAGCTGAGTGGACTCAAGCCACATCAGATGAGCATTCAAGCCCGACTGGCAATCCACAGAGGTATGATTAATACCTTTCTTCAGCACCCTACATCTGTCAAATCAGATGGAACAGACCATATAGTGGTTGAGATTGGCGATCGCCCAGTCAAACTTTTCTATAAGAGGGTGCGATCCTACGCCCATCAAAATTTTGCCAAGCAATTGTGTGACGATCAAGGGAATTTGCGGCGGGAGGGAATTGGCATTGTGGGGTGGTTATACCCAGGTCTAGCAGTACGTCACTACGCTTACCGCCACCATACTAGTGGTGTGTCAAGGTTGAAATGAGGGGTAAAGCCGTTTGAGTTCAATCCGCGCATCATCGGTCGTAAATTGCCAATCGATGGTTCGCAATTGGGTATTTCTACGCTCCTCCCAAGCCAGGATTTCTCGTTGTAAAGCTTCTTCATCGGCAATGCGGCGATCTAAACATTGCCGAGCTAGAACACTGAGTTCGGTTTCGGCCA
>NZ_JAMPLB010000070.1:0-32151 GCF_039962325.1 Leptolyngbya sp. PL-A3 | reverse complement strand
GCGATCTAAACGACCTAAGCATCGATTAGGAGGGTCTGGGGCTGTAACCCAGTCCTTGGTGGCCTGAAATGCTCCACCTGAAATGGCAATACTCACGCCAGATGACCCACTAGTATGCTGAGGCGGAAATCCATCACCTATGTTTTTGTGTGGAGTGCTTCGCACCTCACACAAAAACATAGGTTGCGAACTTAGGCCGCAGCCTACTAGATATGCGTGGTTCAGTAGGGCTAATTTGTTGGATTCTAGAAACCCGGTGTTTTAAAGACACCGGGTTTCTGGATCTTATTTCGAATTTCGTGCCCGTCGTGTACGAAAAATTAACTTCTCAAACCGCCTCTGAAATTTCTTGGAAAAGAAAGTACCCAAATGGGTGAGTGCCAGATATTTAATTTCAATGTAGTATGTGTAATACATTGTCGGAAATCCAATATATTTCCGCTGTGAATGTGTACAGCCGATGGGAGGCTACCATGGCGACTTTGAGCAATTTCTGCCGCCAATCCCTTAGCAGCGATACAGAATTGGAGGCGATCGCTGACCTCTATAACCTTTGCGCTACTGTTGATGAGCTGGATGGCGGTACTTCCGCTAGTGAACTTCAGGAGGATTTCAACGACCCCTGCTTTGACCGTGATCAGGATCTTCAGGTATGGCGCGATCGCGATGAAACCCTACAAGCCGTTGCGACTCTCTGGCGGCCTATCTCTGCGAATAATCGTGAAGGATACTTGCACTTCTTTGTGCATCCCGATGCCCGAGGACAAGGGCTAGAAAACGATATTTTGGCATGGGCTGAACAGCGATTGCGGCTGCTTTCCACGGAGCCATCCCAAGCTGTTGAATTGCGAATGGGCTGCCGAGATACATTTGTTGAACGCATCGCTCAGTATGAGCAGTTTGGCTGTTCGCCGGTACGGTACTTCTTTCGAATGCGGCGATCGCTCATCGAACCTGTTCCAGAACCTCAGCTACCTGACGGATTTTACATTCGACAGGTTGACCCTGAAGTGGATGCAGAAGCCTGGGTGGAGATGTTTAATCAGTCCTTCATCGACCACTGGAACCACCATCCGATGACTCTGGAGGAGTATCGCTACTACACCAGCATGTCGAACTATGATGCTTCGATGGATTTTGTTGCCGTTTCTCCAGACGGTACCCTGGCCGCGTTCTGCTATGCCCAGATCGATATGCAGGAAAATGCGCGATCGGGTCAACAAGAAGGCTGGATCAATTTACTGGGAACGCGTCGGGGTTTTCGTCGGCAGGGGTTAGGTCGCGCCATGCTACTAGCAGGTCTGCACCGGCTGGTCGCTGCGGGTATGAATAGTGCTTTGCTGGGCGTTGATGTAGATAATCCTAACGGTGCACTAGGCTTGTATCGCTCTGCTGGGTTTGAAGAGTTCCGCCGCTTCATCACATTCCATAAACGAGTGTGTTAATTGCGACATTTAGCTACATCAGAAGGGTCACAAAAAGAGTTACAGGTGAATATCACTGAAATAAGCGAAATCTGAGTACCTAGATTCCCGGTTTTTCTAAAAAACCGGGAATCTAAATCTTTTACATCAGTGCCATTCAGTTACAACTTATTAAATTTCGATACTAGGGCTAAAATAACCTCAGTTCGGGTTAAGGGCTTTTTCGAGTGCCGCGCGAAGCGCGGCACTCGAAAAAGCCCATTATTGCGTGTGCAACGCGCACGCAATAATGGGCGGTTCGGCTTATCCCGAACTGACGTTAGGGCTAAAATATTAACGATGTAGATGTGATCAAAAAGCCTGTACCAGAAGGAGAGATTAAATGAAATTCTGCTTCTCCCCCTTCGATACAAACTATGATGACAACTATGTGTGTGATGGGTATTATCCGTCACACATAGCATTCATGAAGATGTCCTGATTTAATCACGTAAAGCATCTCCAGTTTCAGCATCAAACCAGTGCATATCTTGTGGGGGAAAGGTGAGGTGCAGTTGTTGACCGGTGGGATGGCGATCGGGGGTGAGCAGTAGACGCAGAGTTGGTTGCCCTTCGATATCGGGGACGCGAACACTCACCAGGTTGTGCATACCCAGGTTTTCTACCAGGAAGATTTCGCCGGAGACGGTGGCGCGATCGCCCTGCGCCACCTGCACATGTTCTGGGCGAATTCCCAACACGATGCGGCGGGTACTGGGTGGGACGGCTCGAGGCAAGGGAATGCGAGAGTGCCCCAAAATTGCGGTCTGTCCCTCGCAGGGCAACATCAGGAAGTTCATTTGAGGGCTGCCGACAAATCCGGCGACAAAACGATTGGCCGGATGGGTGTAGATGCGGTGAGGTGTATCTAACTGCTGTAAATGGCCCTCGCTGAGAATAGCAACTTTAGTAGATAACGTCATCGCCTCGGTCTGGTCGTGGGTTACGTATACGACAGGAGCCTGTTGATGTTCAAAGAGTTGCTTCAGCTCAGCGCGCACATTCTCCCGCAACAGGGCATCCAGGTTACTCAGAGGTTCGTCTAAGAGAAATACAGAGGGGCGGCGAACCAGGGCTCGGGCGACGGCTACCCGCTGTCGTTGCCCCCCCGAAAGCTGGCTAGGACGACGGTTTAGCAGAGGTTGCAGCCCCAAGAAATTCCCCACTTCTTGAATCCGCTCCTCAATCTCATGACGAGGAACTTTGCGCAGTTTGAGACCCGAAGCAATGTTTTCGGCCACCGTCATATGTGGGTAGAGGGCGTAGCTCTGAAACACCATAGACATGTTGCGATCGCCCGGTCCCAAACGCGTTACGTCCTTACCCTCTAACAACACCTGCCCCCGAGTTGGCTGCTCCAGACCTGCAATCATCCGCAACACCGTCGATTTACCGCAGCCCGATGGCCCCAACAGAGTGAGAAATTCTCCCCGATCGACGCTGAGATCGAGGTTTTTGACCGGGATGACCGTTGGGCTAAAGGTTTTGTTAAGGCCCCGCAGTTCCAGGGTGGAACGCGTGGCGGTAGCGGAGTGGGTGGGCTTAGATTCAATGCTGGTCATTTTTTTAAGGGGTAATTGATAACGGGTAATGGTTTGGTTTCTCAGGCGTGGAGCACATGAAAAAAAGTTGGCTAGCCTTTGACCGCCCCCGAGGTAAGGCCTTTAATGATTTGGCGCTGAAACAGGAGGACGAGGGCAACGAGGGGGAGCGTGCCAACTACGGTGGCAGCAGCAATGGGGCCGTAAGGGATTTCAAAAATGGAGGCTCCACCAATTTGGGAGGCCGCAACGGGAACGGTTTTCATAGACTCCTCGGTGATAAAGGTGAGGGCGAAGATGAACTCGTTCCAGGCCGAGATAAAGGTGAGAATTCCCGTGGTGGCGAGAGCGGGGAGTGTAAGGGGAAGAACGATGTGGAGCAGTAGACCAACGGTGCTGTAGCCATCAACCTTAGCGGAGTCTTCCAAATCCTTGGGTAATTGTTGGAAGAAGCTACGCATAACCAGAATCGTCAGCGGCAAGTTGATCGCCGCATAGGGCAGAATCAACGCCAGATAGTTATTGCCCAGGTTGAGAGCCTGCACAACGTTGAGTAAACCCAGGAATAGAAGGATCGGGGGAAATAGGGTGACGATGAGAATTCCGGCCAGAATGATGCGTTGGCCCTGTAACCGCAACCGGGCCAGTGCGTAAGCTGCCGGGGCTCCCAGCCCCAGAGCCAGGATTGTGGAAAGCAAGGCCACCAGCAAGCTATTGAACATATAGTTCAAAAACGGTCGCCGCACAAACAGTTCCCGATAATGATCCAGGGTGAACTCGCGAGGCAGGTACACCGTAGGGATAGCTGAGATGTCGGGGTTGGTTTTGACGGAGGTCAGTAACTGCCACAACACGGGAGCCAGACAGAAGAGCACAACCAGAATGACGCTGAGAGGGAGGAGCCAGCGGCGGGTGGAGTGGGTGGTTTGGGTGGGTGCGGTGGCAGTGGTAGTCATGGGGGTAGCGTTAGGGTGCAGACAGGGGTGGATGAGTGGATAGGGTTAGGGGGCAGCGCTGGTCTTGGCGCGGGAGCGGTTGAGGAAGAAGGCAGCGATCGCCACAGCCAGCACGAGCAGCAGGAATGTGACGACGACGAGAGCGGCTCCGTAACCAAAGTCGAGGTAGCGCATCACCGTGGCGTAAATGTATAGAGAGACGGTTTCCGTCGCACCACCGGGACCACCGCCAGTCATAACAGCGATCAGGTCGAAGATGCCGAAGGACTGGGCAAATCGGAATACGAGGGCGATGACAATCTGGGGCATCAGCAGGGGGAGGGTGATGCGTTGGAAGCTCTGCCAGGGAGTTGCCCCGTCGATTCGGTGAGCTTCGTAGAGGTCGTCGGGAATGGATTGCAGGCCTGCCAGGAGCAGGATGCTGATGAAGGGGGTCGTTTTCCAGACATCCGCGATGATGACGGCCATCATCGCTAGATTGGGGTTGCCTAACCAGTTGATGCCCTGGTCAATCAGCCCAACTCGGCGTAACAGGTCGTTGACGACACCATACTGATCATTAAAAATCCAGGCCCAAGCCAGAGCGATCAGGGCAGTGGGCAAGGCCCAGGGCAGGATGGCAATGGTACGAACGATGTTACGGCCACGGAAAGCTTGATTGAGAACGAGGGCGATCGCCAACCCCAACACAAATTCCAGAAGGACCGATACGACGGTGAATACCGTTGTGTTGCCCAGGGTCTGCCAAAAACGTCCATCCTGCATCATGCGGCCATAGTTTTCTAGACCGGAGAATTGAGGTTGGAGTTCAGTACCCAGGTTTTGGGTGTAGAAACTTTGCCAGAAGGCGCGCCCGATGGGAAAAGCGAATACCGCGATGAGGAGCAGGAGGGCAGGGAGTAAGAGCAGCCAGCCAATGCGGCGATCGCGCTGCACAATGACATCGGTATTAGTAGCCTGGGTCATCCCCGTGCCTCCTGTGCTGAACTGAGTCGTCCCAGTAAACTGCGAGTTTCACTGGCAGCGGTTTGCATGGCATCTTCTGGGGCCATGCGGCCTGAGAAGACGGCACTGAGATAGCGCTGTAAAATGTCAGAGGCTTGAGCATACTGAGCAATTGAAGGCCGCAGCACCGTCTTTTCGAACACCTGTGCCATCTCGGCGTAATGGGGAAATTCGGCTAGAATTTCGGGGTCTTCGTACAGTGAACGTAGGCTGGGCAGATAGCCTTTCAATGCATTAATGCGCTGCACCCGTTCGCTCGTGAAGTATTGCAGCACCCGCCAGGCTTCCTCGGGGTGCGGGGTGGAACTGAGAATACCCCATCCCCATCCACCCAGACAACTTCCAGGTTGGCCACCTGGCATACTGAGCATGGGGCGAATGCCGACTTTATTACGCACGGCTGACTCTTCCGAGTTCAGCAGTGGTATGGCATAGGGCCAGTTGCGCATAAAGGCCGCTCCACCACTTTGAAACAGACGGCGTACTTCTTCTTCCTGATAGGTGGTAACGCCGCCCGGTGACACTCCTTGGCGAACAGTGCCCCGCAGGAAATTCACAGCGTTGATGGCTTCGGGTTGATCCAGCCCAACCTCCAGGGTTTCGGGGTTAATCCAATAACCACCAAAGCCTGACAACACTTCTACAAACATGGCAGCAACCCCTTCGTACTGCCGCCCTTGCCAGAGATAGCCCCAATCCACACCGGTCTTTTGTTGCAGGGTTTTAGAGACCTCTAGTAAATCGGTGAACGTTTGGGGCTGTTGAAGCCCGGCTTCTTGTAGTAAGTCTTTGCGGTAGAACAAAACACCAGCATCTGTGCGCCAGGGAATGCGGTAGAGCTTGTCCTGGTAGCGTCCGGCTTCAATGCTGGTTTCGAGGTGTTGGGCTAGTTCCTGGGGAGTGGCGCGATCGCTCAAATCCATCAACCACCCTGCCGCTGCAAATTTAGCGGTCCACACCACATCCAGGTTGATCAAGTCGTAGGGAGAGCTACCCAACAACAAGGCGGAGGTGTATAAATCCTCGACTAAGTTGGTAGCATTTGGCCCTTCCACCATGCGAATACGAATGTCGGGGTTTTCTCGCTCAAACTCCTCGATTAAGGGAGCAAAAAGCGGTGTCTCCGGCGCCAGCATGAGGAAACGAATTTCGACAGGTTGCTGAGAGAAAACCGGCAGTAGAACTAGAAAGCAGGTTAAACATCCAATCAGCGCAGCAATCCAAACCCGGAGAGAACGCGATCGCAGATGTACTTGCCACTGAGAACTGTTATGTCTAAGAAGTTTCTTGAAAAGCATCATAATATTAGGAATTTAGAGCTTTTTTGATTAGCTTTCAAACCTCTATGCGTCTCTCATTGTCATCTATCTAAAGTGTGAATCAATCAAAAATTCATACTTTAACTTCACGCTTTGTCAATAACAATTCATTAATTCAGATGATACAAATGGTAAGGCGATCGCACTTATAAACTTTAGAGAACTTAAAGTGTAGGGTTTGTATTGCTATTAAATATTGGCATTACAGATAAATAATGTAAGAAGCCATAGTTTCTAAAGAAATACAACTCCTTATACCGTTTTTATATGAAGCTGCACAGAATGAGGGTGGGGGCGCATACGCGCCCCCACCCTCATTCTGTGCAGCTTCATATTGATTTAGTATTACATTGCAAATTAGTACTTTAGATAGTGTCCAGATCCTGTTTTTCGGTTTGTTAAAACTAGCTTTTCAAAAGTATTCCACAAGCCATGTATGATCCTATATTTTGCTAATCCAATAACCTGAAGGGTATTTCAATTTACTGTGATCCGTTTCGCTAACTTAACGCTACTTCGTGCGATTAATCGCATTTATATTAGAAGCCGCAGTTCTTTCAAGAACTGCGGCTTCTAATATTATTGATTGAAATTGCAAATAGCCAATTGACTAGCTTACAATTCCATCTTCTTTTGCCATCGCCAGCATCAGGTCAGCAACGCGGCAGGAGTAACCCCACTCGTTGTCATACCAGGCGACCACTTTGAAAAAGTTGGAATTCAGCTCGATACCTGCTCCCGCATCAAAAATGCTGGAGTGGCTGTCGGTGATGAAGTCTGAAGAAACCACTTCTTCATCGGTGTAACCCAAAATACCCTGGAGCTCGCCTTCCGCAGCACTTTTCATCGCGGCACAAATTTCGGCGTAGCTTGTGGCTTTCTCCGTCTTAAAGGTGAGGTCAACCGCTGATACATCGAGAGTCGGAACGCGGAAGGCCATCCCCGTCAGCTTACCTTTAAGGGCAGGTAGCACCAAAGTTACTGCCTTCGCTGCCCCGGTAGAGGACGGAATAATGTTTTGGGATGCTGCACGACCGCCCCGCCAGTCTTTTTTACTGGGGCCATCAACAGTGGGCTGGGTCGCAGTAGCCGAGTGAACAGTTGTCATCAGCCCTTCTGCCAGACCAAAGTTTTCATGGATGACTTTGGCAATGGGGGCCAGACAGTTGGTCGTACAGCTGGCATTAGACACAATGGTGTCGCTACCCGGTTCAAACTGTTCTTCGTTGACCCCTACAACCATGGTTCGTACTTTGTCAGGGTCTTTTGTAGGAGCCGAAATAATTACCCGCTTAGCTCCCGCGGTGATGTGCTTGGATGCACCCTCATGGGTCGTAAACAGGCCCGTCGATTCCACAACATAATCAACGTTGAGCTTACCCCAGGGAAGTTCCTCAGGATTGCGTACAGCAAACGTGGGAACAAAGACACCATCCACAACAATGCCATCGTCTTTGGCTTCAACGGTGCCCTTGTAGCGTTTGTGGGTAGTGTCGTATTTCAACAGGTAAGCCAAGTTGTCGGGGGGTACCAGGTCATTGATTCCGACGATTTCGATGTTGGGATTTTGGAAGCAGGCTCGGAATACGAGGCGGCCAATGCGGCCAAAGCCATTGATACCAACTCTAAGGGCCATGGTGAAACTCCTTTCATACGTGCTACTGCCCACGGTAGGGCATGTTCTGGCAATCCCAATGGGATCACAGGCTTTATTAAGGTCTTCGAATTAGCCTAGCGTGGAAGATTGACCAAAACGCAAGGGTATCTGTTGTCAAGTAGGAAATATGTCGATAGACGGGTTGAGTAGCCCATCAACATAGAGTAAAGATGCGTAAATTGCCTACTCTGTATCATTCTTTCTCATGGGGGCAAACTTTCAGCTCTGAATACCCGCTTAAGGAACAGAGTTCTCGTGTGAAGTGAAGAGCGGGTAACACGCCAATCACCAGTTCAGCTGTGGTGTAGATACAGCAGCCTGGCAACACATGACCTCCCAATGTTTGCCCGGTAGAGTTTGCGATCGCCATATGATAATGCGATCCCGCTACCCCCATGACCCCAGTCAACGACACAATTTCAAACGGTCCCTGATAGGTAGTGCCGTTGAGTTGGCCAGCTAGCCGCAGAGTTGCCCGCGTCAAACTTCCGACACAGGTCAGCACACAGGCCGCCTTCCACTGTTTTTTCTGCACCAGGGCATCCAGTTCTAACCGCAGGTCTTGTCCTGGGCAGAGGCGGAGGGCGATCGCGTGGAGGGGCGTTGGGAGCATGGTCAGGGGTAAGTTTCAAATAGGTGTGGTGAAAGGGGCATTTCGTGCCCCTTGACGTCTAGAGCACTATCGCCCCTCCATCTGCCCTCGGCTCCGACGCTGCTATGAGCGCTTCTCCAGAGCGGAGCACTATCTGGCCTTTACCAAAAAACTCGACGCCTCCAGTGACTTTGACCGCGTGACCGCGATCGCTCAACCCGCTAGTGACGAAGCGGGGAACGGTTTGTTCTAGCAGTACAGTGTTCCCCTCCAGGAAGCGCCATCGAGGGGCGTCCAGGGCGGCCTGGGGATTGAGGTGATAGTCGGTCATATTGACGACGACCTGCACATGTCCCTGGGGTTGCATGGGTGCCCCCATAACACCAAACGGGCCAACGGGTTGCCCATCTCGCGTAAGAAAGCCAGGGATGATGGTGTGGAAGGGACGCTTGCCCGGCGCAAATTGGTTGGGATGATTGGCCATCAGGGTAAAACCAGAGCCACGGTTGTGTAGCGCAATGCCAGTGCCCGGAACGAGAATGCCGCTACCAAAGCCCTCAAAGTTGGATTGAATGAGCGACACCATGAGTTCGCCATCGGCGGCAGCCAGGTAGACAGTGCCACCTTTGGGCAGACCGGGGTTTGCCAGGGGAATCGCGGTGTCTTGAATCAGGGCACGGCGATCGCTGGCATAACCCTTATCCAACATCTGCTCGACCGATATGGCCATGTGAGTGGGGTCGGCCACATGGCGATACACATCGGCAAAGGCAAGCTTCATAGCTTCAATTTGCAGGTGGAAGCTTTCGATGGAGTCTCGGGGGTATCGGGCCAGGTCAAATCCCTCAAGAATATTCAAGGCCATCAAAGCGGCAATGCCCTGGCCGTTGGGGGGAATTTCCCAAACCGTGAGATCACGATAGGTGGTGCTAATGGGATCAACCCAATCAGGTTGATGGTTAGCGTAGTCTTCGAGAGTGAGGAAGCCACCTGTATCGGCAGCAAATTGGGTGATTTTTTCAGCCAGTTTGCCCTGATAGAAACTCTCGCCCCCTGTTTCAGCCAGTTCCCGTAGGGTTGCGGCATGGCCTGGGCTACGCCAAATTTCCCCTGCTCTGGGTGCGCGATCGCCCGCAAAAAACACCTGCTTAAACGCTTCAAACTCCTGACCTTGCAGCGACAGAAATAGCGGCTCGGCCCGCTTCCAGGCACGAGCCGTTTCGGGGGAAACGGGGTAGCCTTCCTCAGCGAACCGAATGGCGGGTTCAAACAATTTCTCAAACGGCAACTTGCCCCACCGCTCCCATAAAGCACGCCAGCTGGAGATAGCGCCTGATACGGTCACGGGTAGCCAGCCGTACAATGGCACCTGAGAGTGTTCTTCAAAAGCAGCTAGGGAGAGATTCTGAGCACTTTTCCCGGAGGCATTCAGGCCATGAAGCGCTCCATCCCAGACGATGGCAAAGGCGTCAGAGCCAATGCCATTGGAGGTGGGTTCGACGACAGTGAGGGCGATCGCCATGGCCACCGCTGCATCCACGGCATTGCCCCCGGCACAAATCATTTCGAGCCCGGCTGTCGTGGCCAGAGGTTGGCTAGTAGCCAGGGCGCAGCGCTTCCCCATCACCACTCGCCGCCCTGATGGATAGGGGTACACTGTCAAGTTTTCAACGTTCACGACACAACCCTCCAAGCAACCGTCCAATCATTTCACGGCACTTGCGATTTCGCTATGGTTTGCACGTTTAATTCATGCTGTCGCTGGCCAAAGGAACCAAAATTCCCTCATACCGTTTTTTATGAAGCTGCACAGAATAGTGTGGGACGCTATGCGTCCCACACTATTCTGTGCAGCTTCACATTGATTGGGTATCAGTACAGGGCAATAGCAAAAAAATCTGAGTTTTACAGGTAACAAAGCACCGACTTACGCTTTTTCGTAGTGGACTGGCGTAAGCCTGGGGTTTGTTTGAAAGCCATTTTTTCGTGCGCTTTGTCCCCGAAAAAATGACTTTCAAACAGATGCCTGTAACTCGCTAGAGTAGAGCGTGGTCTGTTTTGAGAAATTCGTCATGGTTGGGGTTTTGTATGGGGTTGGTGCTGGGCCAGGGGATCCTGAACTGATTACGGTCAAGGGACTGCGGTTGTTGCAACAGGCTCCGGTGGTGGCCTTTCCGGCAGGGTTACATGGAAAGCCAGGGGTTGCCCAGCAGATCGTTGCACCCTGGATTCAGCCAGGGCAGCAAGAGTTACCCCTGGAATTTCCCTATGTTCAAGAGGACGATGTGTTAGAGCATGCCTGGAAAACGGCTGCGGAAACCGTTTGGGATTTTTTACGTCTGGGAAAGGATGTGGTGTTTGTGTCAGAAGGGGATGTGAGTTTTTACAGCACCTTCACCTATCTGGCGCAGACCTTGCAACAGTTCCACCCAGAAGCACAGGTGGAAACGGTGCCTGGGATTTCATCTCCCATGGCGGCGGCAGCAGCACTGGGAGTTCCTCTAACCGTGCGATCGCAACGCCTCACCATCCTCCCGGCCCTCTACACTGTTGCAGATTTGGAAACGGCGATCGCCCACTCCGAGGTTATTGTTCTAATGAAGGTAAGCTCAGTTTACGAACAGGTGTGGCAGGTGTTGCAACGGCATCAGCTCTTGCAATCTAGCTATGTGGTCGAACGAGCCACACAGCCCAACCAGGTAATTTATGCAGATTTGAGCGATCGCCCCCACTTGAAACTGCCGTATTTCTCCCTGCTGATTGTGCAGGTGGCTTGAAGTAGAGACAGAGGGTACGAAATAAGCGAACTATGCAAGGTCATCAGTACAATGAACTCTTTTGCAGGGCGAAGTTTTCGAGGAAGTTCTCGCCCCCAGCAGAATTAAGTTGCTCGAAGGCTTCATCCCGAAAGTTCCTCGAACCCCCTGCTTCTCCACTCCCCTGCTATCCTTTGTAAAGATCGACCCGTATCTTTGACGGCTATGACCTACACGGACACATCCCACTCCTCCCTATACTCGCGCCCCCTATGGAACGACCCTATGTTTTGGGGGGTTGTGGGTTCGCTGGGATTCCATGTGTTGTTTTGGGCGGTGGCGCCGTTTCTACCAGCAAGCGATCGCCGCAGCGAGTCAGAAATTCAGCGGCCCGTCGAGTTGGTCGAGCTATCCCCGGCCGAGAAAGAGCGCCTGCCTGACTTTCTAACCAATGACGTGCCCCTGCCTGAAGTGGCTCCTTCATCCTCACTGCCGGTTCCTCAAAATACGCCCCTAACGCAGGGACCAGGCCGTCCCCAGGTGCGCTTCTCGCCCATTTTGCCGCCATTTTTTGTACCGCCGCCACCGCCTGAGGTGTCTTCCTCCTATCGCCCCAGTTTCCGCCAACCAACACGCGTGCAGATTCCGGATCGAACGGCTGCCCGACCTCCAGCATCCCCTCCGGCCAGTCCTCCAGCATCTCCTCCGGCCAGTCCTCCAGCATCCCCTCCGGCATCCCCTCCAGCTAGTCCACCCTCCAGCCCTCCTGCCAATTCAGCTCAGCAGCCACCAACGGGGGAAACTCCGGCTAATCCACCGGATAATCCGTCTCAACCCGCTACTAATAGCGGGCGGCCTCGCTTCAATCGACCAAACTATACACGCCAAACCCCATCTTCTCAACTGGCTACTGCTCGGCGGGCTCAAGCAGAACAGCCAGAGCTCTTCGCATACAACGGAACGGGTACTACCGCTAATGAACGAACTCAGGCGGATGTGGACTGGTTAACAGAGTCACTCACTCTAGTGGGTGAGGATTACGACCCCAGCATCTATGATCCGGACAGCGAAGATTTTCCGCTGGTTGAAATTGCTGCTCCTTACCCTGAAGAAGCGTGTATTCAACGGTTGGAGGGTACAGCCATTGTTGGGTTAGTGGTTGGGCCTGACGGTAAGCCTCTGGAGGAGTCTACACCAGCGATTATTCAGAGTTCAGGTTACGGGTTTTTGAATGAGCAAGCCAAGCAAATTGCTCAGGATCACAACTTTGAGGCAAAAGATAAACGCCTTGCCTATCGAGTCGTCGTCACCTTTACACCTGATCCGGATGTTTGCGAGCCCTACTTGGAAAGGTTAGAAAATGGGCCATCCAATAATGCCCCGAGTGATGCTGGCTAGGGCGTGTTTTAAGGCTGGTTCAAAGGGACGGTTTTTCGTGCGCGAAGCACGTGTGGAAACAACGACCTTTAAAGCAGTTCCTGGTATTTTCCTGGTTCTAGACCGTTAAACCTAAAGTTTGACGTTGAGAGCAGATTTGGATTTGCGATCCCAAAAAAATTCCGTTCTTGTAGCGGGAATATAGGAAGGTAGAACGTGTTTTAGAAGTGCCTGAAGGAGTTGTTTTTGCGTGTACAAAACGCACGGAAAAATACCCCTTTAAAACAGGCCCTAGTGTAGAGTGATAGGGTTGATCTGGGAAGGCCTGTAACAGGGTCAGGGTAGGAATGAGTGGCACATGGGTGAGGCTAAATTTCAGAATAGGCGATTCCCGGGACGACAAAACCGATCGCCTGCTGCAACGGTCAGTCGTCGGCGGATACCCGCTATTAGGCGAAAGAAGAGCCGTAGAATTCAATGGCTGCTCAAAGTTTTTCTCATATTGATAGTGTGCGGTTTGGCCTATTGGCAGGTGCGCTCCTGGGTATTGAAGCCTCAAGCCATTTTGGTGCTGGGAGGTTCTCCCGATCGCGAAGCCTATGCTGCAGAATTTGCTCAGGCTCATCCCGACTTGCCCATCTGGGTTTCCTCCGGTAGCCCCGAAGAGTATTCCACCTGGCTCTTCACTGAAGAGTATGGTATTGATCTCGAACGGCTTCACCTGGACTATCGGGCTGTGGATACCGTCACGAACTTCACCAGCCTAGTGGATGAATTTGATATGCAGAATATCCACAGCTTGTACTTGGTGACGTCCGACTACCACATGCGGCGAGCCCAAGTAATTGGCACCATTGTGTTCGGCAGCCGTGGTATTGAATTTCAACCGTTGCCCGTACCCACTGAGAAGCCCTCTGAGCCCTGGAACAAGGTGGCCCGAGATGCTGCGCGATCGCTGCTCTGGGTTGCTACCGGTCATACAGGGGCATCCTTAGGACATCGCTACCGGGCCGGTCAACTACAGGCTCCCAAAATTCACAAATAAATTCGTAGCTATGTTGGGGGGGAGTGCTTTACACCTCCCCCT
Organism: Leptolyngbya sp. PL-A3; assembly: GCF_039962325.1. NCBI lineage: Bacteria > Bacillati > Cyanobacteriota > Cyanophyceae > Leptolyngbyales > Leptolyngbyaceae > Leptolyngbya > Leptolyngbya sp. PL-A3. The sequence continues at coordinate 18,398 of NZ_JAMPLB010000070.1, read as the reverse complement.
GTTCGAATTTGTAGATATGTTGGACGAGGAAAGCGCTTTGCACTCCTCTTCTTCGAATTCGTAACTACGTTGGAGAGGGGGAGCGCTAAGCACTCCCCCTCTTTGAATTAGATTTGATATCAATGTGGAATGGTCAAGCTCGATTCAGCCAGCTCGACTTGATTAGGCAACGTCTTGAATTAGCACATAAGGCTGTAAGATCAGCGCATTGAAGCGCTTACCGGGAGACTTACTCCAAACATGAAGTTGATCGCGTGTGGGTTTAACCAGCAAGCGCTCATCAATCCATCGTTGTACATGAGTGGTGTTATCACTGGCGATCGCTACGCCTACATCTAGCAGATCGAGTTGGGAAGAAACCATGACCAGTGCATCGCGCTCCGCATGGGGTGCGAGCCAATCCCATTCTGCTTCGCCCATTCGGCCTGCCAGTTCTGCCTGCAAATCTTGCATCCGCCCAAAACCTATTTTTCGGATATCCACAAAATATCTTACCGTTTGCACTGTTTCCCACAGTCCTGCCCAGGACAGAAAAGTAAGACTTTATGGAAACGTCCAAATTTTGTAAATCCTGGCATAAGTTGCAGCATGTTTCTGTTCTGTGGACGAGGCAGATGGTGTATGCCTCACCCATAAAACGGGTTTTGGTGGTCGAGCCGGTAAGAACTCACGCTTTTTCAAGGTAAACAAAAAAGCTCATTGACAGACCACTGTTATTTGAACGTGCGCAAGCGCACGTTCAAATAATAAATCTGAGTTCGGGTTAAGGGTGTTTTCGAGTGCCGCGCGTTGCGCGGCACTCGAAAACACTCATTTTGGTGTGCGAGAGCGCACACCAAAATGAGCACTTCAGCTTATCCCGAACTGAGGTTGATAAAAACAGGTTCTAGTTTGATATTAGAGGGCAAAGTCTTGGTCGAAGGCTTGTCGAGTCATAGGCTGGGAAACCATAGCCCCTTCGCCACCTAAAGTTTCTAGGGGTGTTCCGTTCACGGAGATCCAGACATTCGCATTGGGGTCGAGAGTGGTGGCCGTGTATATGACCTGCCCCAGACGGCCCACCATAGACGCACTGCCACCGCCAGTGGTAAACGCCTGGTTTAAATCGACATGGATTCCATCGGGACGAATCTCCAGAGAATTAATGCGAGTTTCGGCTGGAATAGTGGAGGCAACGCTTGCTTGAGAGGTTGTCTCTGGCCCTTTCAGGAGATGGTCAAACGACTGTTGAAGCAAAGCCTCAGGAGGTTGATTCGCCTCGATAGAAATGGGTGATGGTACGACCTCCAGATGGGTGCCCGTGTCTTTCACCCAGTAAACTGACACCGATCGCATCTCAGCCCTGGCAGCAGAACCCGAGGAAGCGGTATCGGACTGAGTAGGAGATTGAACAACGGGTTCCTTACCGACATCAGATGCACCCGTGGGGTCCGCAGGCATGACCGTTTCAGTGTCCGGAGGGGTAACGGTAGCTTTACGGGTGCTGAGGGTTTGCCATGTCCACCACGCGGTTGCACTGCCCGTTGCCACGACTACGGCAGCCAGAGTTGTCACAGCACCCAGGGGTAATCTGGAGCGAAATTGGCGTTTTGGAGAGGATTCGAGCGAATGATGCTGAAGTGGTTCGTCGTTCATATAGTTCTCCTCAGGTTGAAATGCAACCAGGAAGACTCAGCTACCCAATGGGGCGACAGGGGTGGCGGGGTCTTGAGTTTGTGACTACAACAGCACCCCACATATTTCCGGAAGCCCAACGTTGTTTGAAAAGAAGGACTGAATTTCTAGGGCGCTAGATGTATTAGAAGCCCGTGTCTGCTAAGCCTATTCAAGGGGTGTTACGTTCGGGTGCAACCCTGACCCAGGCGGCGATCGCGACCTGATCGTCTTCTACCTCTAATTGTAGCAACCGTACCAAAATCTCCTCGCCCCCCAGCGTCTGCAGATCTACTACGCCCCCCTGCGTTAAGGCCTGTAGCAACTCAGCAGGTACCGCTACCCCTTCCACCGACACAGCCGGGTCAATTAAGCGCACCCTTCGGCTTCCATCAATGGCAAAGCCCGACTCCAATTCAATCGGGATCTGTCGCCGATTGCGGCGTTCTTGAAGGGTAACTTGAAACCGCAGGCGATCGCCTCTGCCATCCCCCTGGGAATCGCCCTCTAAAAGCTGAATCTGAGGATTGAGCAGCGTGTAGCGCTCCATCCCGATTGAGGCCGCACCCGGCACCTGCACACTGGCATCCTCCAGCCACTCGGTAACGACCGGAGACTGCAATGCTTGATTCAAATCTTCTTCTGTTAGCACGAGTTGGATACCCGCCTCCAGGGGTCCCTTCAGCTCCACGGTGCCATCCCGCAACTCCCCTGGATCAAGAGCTACGCCCTCGGCTTCCAGGTTCAGTTCTTCAATTCGGACCCCTTCCAAAGGCACGATCCCTTCTCCGGCCACCCGCACCCGCTGCACCCGTCCCTGTGCCAGCCGATAGCTAGGAGCATTGTCAATGCGCACATCCAGGTCTTCGGCAGACTCCAGCCGCTGGCGTAGGGCGTCTGCTGCCAGGCGATCGGCTACAAATCCCACCGGAGAGACCAGGCCCATCAAAGTGATTAGAAGCAGGGTCAGAAATTCCATAAACAGACTTAGCAAGAGAGACGTAGGGCAAGTCTAGCATTTGGTTATGAGAGGCTCTGCTCTCCCACCCACGGGTTGCAATAGACTTCCATGAACTGTTTTTTGAGGTTCTAGAAGGTTGGGCAACTTCGCTGCACAACAGTCCTAATGAAGCCAGAAATCCAAAGAAACAACAGCAATTCTCATTATGAGCTTCAAATCCGAGAGTTCGTGCCCTACGGGCACGAACTCTCGGATTTGAAGTCGGAAAACCGCTCGCCCTAGGCGAGCGGTTTTCCGACTGGATTCCAAAATGAGAATTGCTGAAGAAACAACGTGTGCTGTGCTTTCGGATTTACCTCTGATTTGCGCTCCTGATCACCAAGATGGGGTATGAGTGGAAGACGTTCCGTTTCACCTAGCCATCTCTGCATGAATTCCTCGACACTGCCCACCATTCCCACCTGCGCCTGGTCTCGTCCCATTGGCCTGGGTTGGGAGAAGCCCTATACCGTTCGCTACGCCAGCAACCTGGACGATGGGCCATTTCACGGGATGCCCCTGGGTGGTTTTGGGGCTGGGTGTATCGGGCGATCGCACCGAGGTGACTTTAACCTCTGGCACATTGACGCTGGGGAGCATGTATTCAAATCCATTCCGGCCTGTCAGTTCAGTATTTTCGAGCAGGGGGGCGATCGCACCCAGGCTTACGCGCTCAGCACGGAAGCCGCTGAGGATGGTTCCCTCGCCAGTTGGAATTGGTACCCTGCGACAACGTCAGCCGGGGTTGTTGCAAAGACTGAGGATCAGGGGGATGGCACTGGGATGTACCAGGCACTCTATCCTCGCAGCTGGTTCACCTATGAAAAGGTGCTTCAGGCTCAGGTGACCTGCGAGCAGTTTTCGCCCATCCTGCCTCACAATTATCAGGAAACCAGCTACCCGCTCGCCATATTTTTGTGGACAGCTCACAACCCCACAGACCAACCCCTGACCCTTAGTCTTGCCCTCACCTGGCAAAACTTGGTGGGCTGGTTTACGAACACGCTGGCCGCTCCCGAAGTGCGTGTGCGGGATGATGGCAGCCCAGTTTACGAGTACCAACCGCCTCTAGGAGACAGCACGGGCAACTTTACGGAATGGGTGCAGGACGGGCCACTCGTGGGCTGTGTTATGCGTCGTCGCCGCCTGGATGGGCAGGAGGTCAAAGAGGGTGAGGGAGAGTGGGCGATCGCGACCCATCTTCATCCCACTGACGAACTGTTTTACCACACCCGCTGGAACCCGGCCGGGGATGGGGCAGAGCTGTGGCGACCCTTCTCTCAGGATGGCTCTCTACCCAACGTTCATGACGCTACACCCGCAGGAGAAGGGGAGCAGGTCGGGTGTGCGATCGCCCTCCGCTTTACCCTGGCCCCAGGTGAAACCCGCCAGATTCCCTTTGTGCTGTCCTGGGATTTTCCGGTCATGGAGTTTGCCAAGGGGGTGACTTACTTTCGGCGATATACCGACTTCTTTGAACGGAATGGCGAGAATAGCTGGGCGATCGCCCGTCTGGGGCTGGTTCACTGGCAGGATTGGCAGCAGCAAATTCAGCAATGGCAACAGCCTATTTTGAGCCGTACTGACTTATCGGACACGTTCAAGATGGGCCTGTTCAACGAGTTGTATGACCTGACCGATGGTGCAACCTTGTGGAGTGCCGCCAGCGATCGCGACCCAGTCGGCCAATTCGCTGTGGTGGAATGCCTGGACTACCGCTGGTACGAAAGCCTGGATGTGCGCCTCTATGGTTCTTTCGCGCTCCTGCATCTGTTTCCCGAGTTGGAAAAGGCGGTGATGCGAGCCTTTGCTCGCTCGATTCCCGCAGAGGATGCCCGCCTGCGCAAAATCGGCTACTACTTCACCCAGGGGCAAGAGAGCCCCGATGTGCCCCGCAAGGTTGCCAACGCGACTCCTCACGACTTGGGGGCTCCGAACGAGCACCCCTGGGAGCGGACCAACTACACCAGCTACCAGGACTGCAACCTTTGGAAAGACCTGGGCAGTGACTTTGTGCTGCTGGTCTACCGCGATTTTGTGATGACGGGGGGGAGCGATCGCGCTTTCTTACAGGAGTGCTGGCCCGCTATCGTCGCGGCTCTGGATTACCTCAAAAGCTTTGACCTGGATGGTGATGGCATCCCTGAAAACTCCGGTGCGCCAGATCAGACCTTTGATGATTGGCGCATGCAGGGGATTAGTGCCTACTGTGGTGGGCTGTGGATTGCAGCCCTGGAAACCGCGATCGCCATTGCGAAGGAATTGGACTCTGAGCCTGCCGAGATGAGCCGTTGGAAGGACTGGCTGGCCCAATCCCGCGCGATTTATCACGATGCCCTCTGGAATGGCTCCTACTATCGTTTGGATACGGGCAGTGGCTCCGATGTGGTGATGGCAGATCAGCTCTGCGGTCAGTTCTACGCGCGCCTGCTGAATCTGCCCCATGTAGTGCCTGAGGATTGTGCGCGATCGGCCCTCAAGACGGTGTATGACACTTGCTTCCTCAAATTTCATGGAGGCCAGTTTGGGGCAGCCAATGGCTTGCGACCGGACGGTTCTCCGGTGAATCCCAATGACACCCACCCCCTGGAGGTTTGGACGGGCATTAACTTCGGTTTGGCGGCGTTCCTTATTCAGATGGGCTTGCGGGATGAGGGCATGCGGTTGACAGAAACCGTGGTGCAGCAGGTGTATGATAACGGGCTTCAGTTCCGTACCCCAGAGGCGATTACGTCGGTCGGAACGTTTCGAGCCAGCCACTACCTGCGGGCGATGGCCATCTGGGCGGTATATGAACTGTGGGGAGCCGGATAGCGGTGGGAAAGGCGTTGGCGATCGCCCGGAAATGAAAGGGTCAATTTTTCGGGTGCGACGCGTACGAAAAAATACCCTTTAAAGCAGACCCTGAAGCAGGCCCTGGCAAAATCCGGTGCAGACTGCTCAGAATCGTAGAATAAAAAGTGGGTAACCCCCTGGGTTTAAGAGTGGCAACTGTCTGCCGACGAAGGGGATACCTCCTGGCCCATCGTCTTGCTACCCCTACTGTTGCCATGTATCTGACGGAGCGCGATCGCGACACCATCCGCCAACTCATTACCCAACAACTGGATGCCTTCCAGCGGGATGATGCCGCCGCCGCCTTTGCCTTTGCCAGCCCCAGTATTCAGGCCCAGTTTGGTGATCCTGAGACCTTCATGAAAATGGTCAAGACGGCCTACGTGGCCGTTTACCGCCCTCGCTCGGTGCTATTTGAGGGCATTGTGGATATGGAAGGTCTACCCGCCCAAACAGTGGTGCTGATGTCGCCGCATGGTCAAATTGTGCGTGCTATTTACATCATGCAGCGGCAGCCAGACGGCGACTGGCGCATTCATGGCTGCATGTTGGAGCCGTTTGGCAATGGGGTAGAGTAATTTTCTTGTTTTTTATTGCTGTTGATGGGGAATCGATTCCCCTATCAAGAGTATGGAATTCTCAAGTTAAATGATGAAGGCGATCGCATCCCCCACAACTAGCGCTATCATTCGCCCATAGCAAGCGATAGGGTAGGACGCACTTGGCGCAGCGACAGAAGACGAAAACACCAATGGCAGCCACAAGGCGCTCTCCTCGGGTGCTGGTCGTACTCAATGGCAAAGGCGGGGTGGGCAAAACCACCACATCGGTCAACCTGGCTGCTAGTTTGGCTGAGAATCACCGGGTTTTGCTGGTTGATTCTGACCCGCAAAAATCGGCAACCTGGTGGTTTGAGCGCCGCTCTAAAGACCTGGGGTTTGACCTGGCCCAGGAAACAGATCCAGTTTTGCTTCAGGAATTGCGGCAACTGTCAGATTATTCTGTTGTGGTAGTAGATACTCCGCCGGCCTTAGCATCGGATGCGATAAGGACGGTGGTTCCTGCCGCCGACTATCTGGTATTGCCCACTCCCCCGGCCCCGATGGATTTGACGGCATTGATCGAAACCGTGCGAGAAGCCGTCATTCCCACCGGAGTTAGTTATCGGGTCTTGCTAACACGGGTCGATCCCCGTAGCCTGGGAGAAGCCCTGGAGGCACAAAAGACTCTAATGGAGTTAGGTATCCCGGCCTGCCATGCCTTTGTACGTGCCTATAAAGCCCATGAACGGGCTGCCCTGGATGGGATGTCAGTGTTGCAATGGCGTGGTAAAAATGCACGGGAAGCCGAAGCCGACTACCGGCGGGTAGCAGAAGAAATTCAGCGAGATTGGAGGGACTAATGGCAACGCGAAAACGACTGTCGGATCTTCTGCGGGAGGAAGCGCAGCGACCCGGCAATGAGGAGGATACAACGGAAAAACCCCCGGCTAAGCCTGCAGCTAGCCGGTCTAAGGCCAAGGGAATGGCCCGACCCGCTGCATCCAAGTCTGCCGCCAAGCCAGAGGCGACCCCTGAAGCTCCTCCGGCAGAGCAAGATGGTCACGGCGAGGTTGCTGCGCTGCAGGAAACCCTCGCGGATCTTCAGTCGAAACTGGAGGAAGCCCAGACCCAGGAAGGTATTCTGCAACGCCAGATTGAAACGCTGCAAAAGGATTTATCGGAACGGGACGCCACTGTCCAGAAGCTCCAGGCAGATCTGCGGAGTTCCGACCAGCTGCGCAAAGAGCTGGAGGATGCCAAACAAATGATTCGGGGATTGACGGAGCAACGACAGGCCGAAGAAACCGCCCGTAAAGCCGCTCCCCCTGCCCCCCCGGCTGCGCCGCCCGCGCCCTTAGCACAGCAGCCACCGGCTGCTCCCCCAGCACCAGCCGAGCCGCCTCCAGGGACGCTGCGACGGCAAGTTCAGGTCAGTGCTTCAACCGAGTTATGGCGTGTCTTGCAGCACCCGGTTGCAATTGAAATTCCCTCCACTCAGCTCAGCAATGATGACATTGGCTGGGTCGATTAGCAGTCTGTTAAGGATTTTTTGAGGGTCATTGAGCCCTCAAAAAATCTTTGATTTTAACGTTTGAGTGTCGAGTTTTTGGCACTTAAAATTTGGCAAGGTAACCCTATGCTGCAATTTCAACCGCCCGGGTTTGAGCAGGGGGCGATCGCCACTACCCTCGGCGTCATGGCCTGCTATCGCAATACGGGGGCACTCTGGCATCCACCCCAGAGTGCCCCAACACTTGTGTTTCTCCATAGCCTGGGAGGCGGATCTTCGGCCTACGAGTGGTCGAAATTTTATCCGGCGCTGGCAAATCGCTTTCCCATCTGCGCACCAGATTTGGTTGGTTGGGGTCAATCAACCCATTTGCAGCGCGACTACCAACCTGAAGACTATTTCCTGCAACTAACGGAATTGCTGGAGTCCGTTGCCTCAGAGCCACCCATTGTTTTTGCCACGTCCCTAACTGGGGGGTTGGCGATACGACTTGCCATCCGGCGACCCGAGTTATTTCGGCAGCTCATTCTGGTATGCCCGTCAGGCTTCAGCGACTTTGGTGAAAGCTATGCTCAAAACATGGCGGCTCAGTTGGCGCGTACCCCTGGACTCAACCAGGCCATTTACTCCCTGGGAGCCGCGAACGAACTGGCAATCCGCAACTTTATGGAGCGGTTTCTCTTTGCCCGCACCGATCGCATTACCCCTGAAATGGTCGCAGCTTATCTGGCCTCTGCACAGCAACTCAATGCCGAATACAGTGCCCTGGCTTCTCTACGGGGAGACCTGTGCTTTGATCTGGCCCGCTATATGCCCGATCTAACGGTACCAACAGTTCTGGTATGGGGTGAACGGGCCTGGTTCTCAACCCTACCCCAGGGGCAACGGCTGGCGGCGTTGAATCCGAAGACGATTCAAGGTTTCTGTACGATCGCCCAATCCGGTGTTCTCCCCCATTTAGAGACCCCTGAGTTAGTCCTCTCAGCTGTCCAGCCCTATTTGCCTTAAAACCTGCTGTAACCGCTACAGTTTCGTGTCCTTCAGACAAACACATCAACAGTTTACAGCGGAGGGAACTGAGCATCTCCCATCTGCTTCTGCCCTGACAAAAATAGCGATCGCTATACAATGGCAGTTACAAATGGCTCATCCACCCGTATTATTCCTATGCTCGTAGTTTGTACTAAAACTTAAAACCTGGTGCTGTCATCATTTTGTGCTGGCAAGACTGGGTTTTAGGGTTCTTGTGCAAATCATGAGTGTGGCTTGACTGCTTGTGCTCTCCTCTGGTTGCTCCTATGACCAACGGTAACGGTAACGGTAACACTCCCACCTCCCCAGAAAATCGCTTAAACCGCTTTGACACGCAATTGTGGCACCGCTTTGTGGCGATCGCCCAACCCTATTGGTATCCCACCGAGCGCAATGGCGGAAAGGTGTTCTTTGTCCTCATTGCACTTTTGATTCTGTTCCTATTCGCGACTCTAGCCATTGTTGTGGCCGCGATTACCTTGTTGTTGCAGCTGCTCTTCCCAGAGTTTATGGGACAAACGGCCGGGGGGATGGTTAGCATTAGTCGCGGGATCTTTAGCCCACCATTTATCTTTGTGGTGTTGGCCGGGCTTCTAATTCCAGCACTCGGATTTTTTGCCGCTCGGGGAAACGTGTTACCCCGCTGGAAGCAGTGGGCCTTTCTCGTGTTGCTGTTGGCATTGTCCCTCTCCGTTAGTGGCATGAACGTGATGATCAGCTATGTGGGGAACTACTTCACCACAGCGCTGTCAGAACGAGATGCCCCTACCTTCTGGCGATTTTTTATTGTCTATGCCGGGGTTTTTGCGATTGCCACTCCCTTTGTTGTCTACTACCAGTACACAGAGGGCTTGCTTGGGCTACGCTGGCGGGATTGGATGACGGGTAAGTTTTTGGGGCGTTACTTCGCCGATCGCGCCTACTATGACATCAACAGCAACAGTGAAATCGATAACCCAGACCAGCGGATTTCTCAGGATATTCGCGCCTTTACAGAAAACAGTCTGTCGTTTTTCCTGATCTTCCTGGGGGCGTTCATCGACGTCTTGTCGTTTACCGGAATCCTGCTATCAAAATCTGGTTTTCTGGCGATTTTCCTGGTAGGCTACGCCATTTTTGGTACAGGCGTCATTGCCGTTTTAGGACGTCGGCTAATTGCCCTGAACTTCAATCAGCTCAGGAAAGAGGCCGACTTCCGTTATGGACTGGTGCATGTTCGGGATAATGCTGAATCCATCGCCTTTTACCAGGGTGAGGATCAAGAAGTTGGACAACTACGACGGCGCTTTGTTGAAGTTCTACGGAACTACAATTTCCTGATCGGTTGGCAGCGAAATTTGGCCTTCTTCCGTACTCCCTATCGTTACGCCACTTACATTCTGCCGTCTATTATTCTGGCTCCCAAATACTTTGCAGGCGAGATTCAGTTCGGGGATATTAGTCAGGCGAACTTTGCTTTTGCCCAAATTTTTGAAGCCTTTGCCCTAGTGGTGACACAAATCAACCGGCTCAGCGAATTTGCGGCTGGGGTTAACCGTCTAGAAACCTTTGCTGTAGTACTCAACGAGCAAGAAGAGGAGCGCGCAGATACCACAGCGGAAATTCAAACCGTAGAGGACGATCGAATTGCATTGGAAGGGGTTACTCTACTAACCCCCCGTAGCCAGCGAATGCTAGTGCAGAACTTAAGCGCCACGCTACAGGCGGGCCAGGGTCTTGTGATCGTTGGCCCCAGCGGAGCGGGGAAGAGTTCCCTGTTGCGGGCGATCGCTGGGCTTTGGAACAGTGGAGATGGACGCATTGTACGGCCTGGTCTCACGGAGATGATGTTCCTACCCCAACGGCCCTACATGCTACTGGGAACTCTACGTGATCAGTTGCTGTATCCGAATCTGGTGGATGCCACCGTGAATAACGATGACTTCCATGCAGCACTGCAACAGGTTAACTTAAAGGATTTACCCGACCGAGTCGGGGGTTTTGATGTGGAACTGGACTGGGCAACCGTCCTTTCTCTAGGAGAACAACAACGGCTTGCGTTTGCCCGTTTACTCTTAACTAATCCTCGTTATGCGGTACTGGATGAAGCGACCAGCGCTCTAGATCTAGGTAATGAACAACGGCTCTATGATCAGTTGAAGAGTAAGGATACAACCTTTATCAGTGTCGGCCATCGGCCAAGCTTACTCAAATATCACAATTATGTGTTGGAGCTACACGGCGATGGTACCTGGAAGATGTCACCTTTAGAGAACTATCAAGTGGATGCCAATGTATTTTCCTGAACGGCGTTGATGCAGCGATTGGATGCCAGAAAATACCTGGAAGCGTGATTAGCAGAGGAAGTTTACTTTTCTTCTGCGGGAGCAGCAACCTGGTTAATGAAAATGGCACAAGCAGCACCATAACCGGCAAACAGGAGAAGTGCGACGAACATACGAGACTCCTTAGTCAAATGTGTTAGAAGGGAACGTTTTCGATAAGAGCTAAACACTGCTCTTACCTTCACCTTAGGAGCTTACCCAAAGATCGACATCACCCGATTAGGGGTACCTACGGAGCGGTGGATCGACCTCAAGAAGTATTAAGCTTGTCAGGCAATGATCCCCGGCTCCTGTCATCTGCCTTTTGATAGATGGAGATTTAACAAAACTTAACTTTAGACGGAGTTCCTATCAGCATTTATGCTCCAAAACGTCGCAAAATCAGGCTTCTTGGTGGGTATAAAGACCTATTAAGTCTGGTTAAAATTTTCTGGCAAGCTCATCGTTAACGGTTACTCTTTCGAGAGATAGACTAATGCCTTCATCACAAAGTATTAGTCTGTTGCATAAATTTATGGTTGAGCTTGTTGGTTATATCTAAAGCCTGTGGATGGGGTGTGATAGGAAGGGGCACTTCTGCCCCTTCCATCACACCCCATCCACAGGTCTGAACCCCAGGAAATTGAATTTGGTTGCAGCAAAAGGAGAGTGTGGAGGATAATTCTAAACTCTCCTGTTGCTACAACCGCTGGGTATTGCAATCATGAGTAGGACTGACGCAAGTTCACCATACGTAGAGCATTTTTGTTGTGTGGGGTGGGCGACGCCCACCCCACACAACAAAAATGCGTAAGCTTTGATGAGGTGAAATGGTTCATTTCGCATGGTGCATTTACCGACGCACCTTTCGTCAGCCATTGCAGACCCATCATGGGGTATGGCGGGAACGGCAGGGCATTGTGATACGGCTAGAAGATGAAAACGGTCGAGTTGGTTTTGGTGAAATTGCTCCGTTGCCCTGGTTTGGCAGCGAAACATTAGAGGACGCAGAAACGCTTTGTCGCGGTCTGGGCGATCGCCTCTCCCCTCCCACGCTTGCGGCTATTCCCAGTACCCATCCTGCCTGTCAGTTTGGCCTGGCGATCGCCTGGGAAACGCTGTGTCATCCCCTTGAGCTGGTTCCATCGTCACTTCCCTGTGCATTGTTACCTACTGGACTAGCAGCCTTCACGGCCTGGCAACCCTATTGGGAAAGCGATTACCGCACCTTTAAGTGGAAGATTGGTGTGGCTCCTGTAGTGGAGGAAATTGCAACCTTGAGAAACTTGCTGGCTGAGCTGCCCCAAGAGGCTAGCCTCCGTTTGGATGCGAATGGAGGCTTGTCTCTGGAAGAGGCTGAGCAGTGGCTTGATGCTTGTGCTGACTACCCCCAAATTGAATTTTTAGAGCAGCCGCTCTCGGCCCATCAGGTAGAGGCGATGCAGAAATTGGGCGATCGCTTTCCCACCCCCATTGCCTTGGATGAGTCTGTGGCGACCCTGGCTGACCTGAAGCGTTATTATCACCAGGGCTGGCGTGGGGTATTTGTGGTGAAGGCAGCGATCGCTGGCTTCCCGCAGGATTTACAAACTTTTTGCCAGAAGCACCGTCCTGCTGTGGTACTATCCTCCGTGTTCGAAACGGCGATCGCTCACCAATATCTCACCCATCGCCTTTTGCCGAACCTCCCTTACCCCCAGCGCGTTCCCGGCCTGGGTACCCAGCGCTGGTTCCCCAACGACGGGTTCCACAGCTCCGACCCCGCAACCCTATGGCATCGCCTCTCCTCCAACACGCCCTAGACCGCGATTGGCTCATCGGCCTCGACCCAAATCACTTTAGAACGCAGTTTCACAAACGACTGGTGGAACTGACCGCGCTCCCTACTTCCAGCTCCATCCTCCTGGCCGAAGCGGATTCTGCTGCTTTCCTCGCCAGCTTTCTTGCCACCGTTGCGGCCCACCATACCGCTATCCTGGGTAACCCTCACTGGTCCCCTCGGGAATGGGAGCAGGCGCTTGACCTCACCCGCCCCACCCATACGCTGACTGACACCTCTGTTCCTGCACTGCCGCACCCCCTTGCCCCCTTACTACTTCCGACTCCCCACATCCTGATTCCTACGGGCGGCACTTCTGGACAAATCCGCTTTGCCACGCACACCTGGAGCACCCTTGGCGCTTCTGTTTGGGGCTTTCAACAATTCTTCGAATGCTCGCCTATTCACTCCTGCTGCGTGTTGCCCCTTTACCATGTCAGCGGGTTGATGCAGGTACTGCGATCGCTCCTTACCCAGGGCACCCTCGCTATTCATCCCTTCAAATCTTTGGAAGCTGGTGTGCTGCCAACCTTTGACCCAGCAGGTTTTTTCCTATCTCTGGTGCCGACCCAATTACAACGGTTGATTCAGCGACCTGAAACGATTTCCTGGCTCCAGCAGTTTGGCACGATTCTCCTGGGTGGTGCCCCGCCCTGGCCGGCACTCCTAGAACAGGCTCACCATCATGGGCTTCGCCTTGCTCCTACCTATGGCATGACGGAAACGGCCTCCCAGGTTGCTACTCAAAAGCCCGACGATTTCTTGTTGCATAAAAGTGGGTATCAAATTCTTCCTCACGCTCAGATAACGCTTGAGTCGGGGATTGTTCACATCCAAGCGAAGTCCCTCGCTCTTGGATATTTCCCCAAATCTTTCAAAAACGGTGAGGCTTTCAAAACGGATGATGTTGGTTGTATAGATGAGGTTGGGCGCTTACACTTGAGGGGACGCGCCAGCGACAAAATTATTACGGGTGGCGAGAATGTATTTCCAGCTGAAGTGGAAGCGGCTATTCGTGCAACGGGATTAGTCGAGGATGTAGCAGTGATAGGGGTCGGCGATCGCCATTGGGGTGAAGCAATTACAGCCATCTATGTTCCCGCCCCTTCCACGGTCACCCCAACCCAAATCCTTGCCTCTCTTGCCCCTCACCTCAGCCGCTTCAAACACCCAAAACATTGGATTCCTGTACTAACCCTGCCCCGCACCCCTCAGGGGAAACTCAATCGCGCTGCTCTTGAGGCGATCGCCCAACGACACATAGAAGGGAAGCAAGAATCCCAGTTAAGCAAATAGGCTGGTCACTCCAAACTGATATGAAGCTGCCATTCTGAGCAGTTTTCACATAAAAAACCTCAGTTCGGGATAAGCTGCAGTGCTCATTTTGGCGTGCGCAAAGCGCACGCCAAAATGAGCATTTTCGAGTGCCGCGAAACGCGCGGCACTCGAAAACGCCCTTAACCCGAACTCAGGTTAAAAACGGTGTCACTTCAATTTGAGATAACCAAAGTACCCCTTTTTACATGCTCTTCACACCCTATCTCTAGATTTACAGCAATTCTCATTTTGAAATCCAAACCGAAAATAGCCCGCCTTCGGCGGGCTATTTTCGAGCTTCAAAGCTGAGAGTTCGTGCCCTTCGGGCACGAACTCTCAGCTTTGAAGCTCATACTGAGAATTGCTGCTAGATTTAGGACACTACCCATTTCCCCTATATGACGCTAATCTATTCGTTAGACTGGAAAAGAACGTTTAAGCACAACCGATTATGGCTCTGATTGCGAATTCCCTGGCGTATTTTCTTCAGATTTACTTTGTTCTGATTATCATTCGGGTTCTGCTGAGCTGGTTCCCGAATATTAACTGGTACAGCCAACCCTTCACCACTCTGAGCCAGTTGGTTGACCCCTACCTTAATCTATTCCGTCGTGTCATCCCCCCAATTGGGGGTATTGACTTGTCTCCCATCCTGGCAATTTTTGTTCTGCAGTTCCTAACTCAGGCTGTTGCTTCCGCAGCGGCTATGACTGCCTACACGTCCTATTGATAGATGTCTGAAGACAGGAGCGGATGGTGAGCCAAAGCTGGCTAGAATCGCTGCTATTGTCTTTGCCAGGTTTCGCTATTACCGTATAGATAAGCAGATAAGTTAGGGTATTCCATACCTGATTTATCTGCTTATTTGCTGTTTGGTTGCCACTATACTTACGTTCAACTTTGTTGCACTATAGCGGTATTCAAGTTGATTAAGTACAGAAGGGAATGTGTGGCACCACACACTCCCTTCTGTACTTAATCAACTCACACAGTGCTGTATAGCCTTCTCTATTTTGGTGTTGCTGAATGAGGGCTATGAGTGGAATGGAAAACTACGGTTTCTCATTCTATTTTATCCCTCCCTCATGTCTCCTCTCAGCAACAAGCTATCTTTGAATTTTCGGGTTGCTTGGGTGGATGATATGAGTACGTTTTTCAGAAGTTTTAGCTGCTGCCATAAGCCAATAGTGAATTTTGGCTGGGCAGAAGCTGATCCTGTTACTGCAATCAGCCCTCGACGAATGGCTTCCTGCCAACAATCTTCCATGGAGTAACTATGGTTACTGCCCAAGAGTGCTGCATCGTACTCTTCCATCAGAATGTCGTCAGGCAGGTAAAACAGGTCAGACATGGGGCCAAAGCGGCCTTCTGCAGCATATTGCGCTTTCAAGCTATCGATGGTAGACCTGGAGATCATCATAAGTAGGATCAGGGAGTTGCTGATCTAAGATTAGATTCTCGTGATGAAATAGCTGTGAAATGGCTTTTATTTGCATTCTTCAGCTGAGCGACTCTTTCGTAAATACCCTCAGTTCAGAATAGGCTGAAGCGTGCATTTTTATATGCGAAGTCCACTCGAAAACGCCCTTCATGTGAACTCAGGTCAACTAAAATTCGTGCTTGTGTTGAAAGGCCATCGTGCAGCTAGCCTTCAACAGATTTGATATTAGAACCTATACCCCTTTCCCATCTAACCGGGCACAAGAAGGGGTGTGGAACTTTGTCCCATACCCCTCCCTCAGGCCTTATTAGATTGGAAAATGCTGTATTACTGAATTGTAAATTTAATGTCGTCGGCACTTTCTGCTAGTTTTTGATCATTGCTGTTGTAAGCTTCAACGACCCAACGATAAGTACCTTTTGGTAAAAGCTGATCAAGCGCAAAGCTTGTACCCTCAACACGCTCATTGATGTAATTGGCAGTGACACTAACATCTTCGGGATAGATGCTAAATCGGTAATAGGCGGCATCAGGGTATGCATCCCAGCGTAGTTCTAAATTCTGAGCGCTAACCTTTGCAGCAGCAGCAGGATTCACCAGCTTCAAATCAACCTTGAAAAGGTTTGTGGGATCAATAAAGAGGGTTTTATCAGCGGTAACATTGTACTCAGTTGCACTAATGCCTGCTACTCCCGTTGTTGCAAAGATATAGGAATCTGTATTGAAAACACGTGTTAATAGAGCTTGGTACGTCCTTGGCTCTACGTTTTTAACGACATAGTAGCCATCTTTGCCAGTTTTAGCTGTATAGCTTTTCCCATCACAGCCGCCAACGAATTGATTGAAGGTTTCACATAGTTTGACCTCGATATTCTCAACAAGTTTTTCATTGTAGAAGACTTGCCCCTGTACATTTCCTGTCCCGATTGCAGGCTTCACTTTTTCAACCTGTTCGTTAGCAGCGGCACTTACACTGGGGGATGAATCGCCGGCATCTGCTTGAGAGCCCGTACTATTATTGCAACTTACCAACGTCATAGTTGCTGCGATACAAACACAGGCAGCTAAATACTTTACGACCATCAAATTGCTAATCTTTTTCATAGCTGAACTAACAAACAATCACAACAGATTCTTGAGCGGGTACATCCCACTTTTGCAGATTGAAAACCCAGTTTTGTTAATGTGGCGGGCGAAGCCCGCCACATTAACAAAACTGGGATGCACCCTTCTTGAGCGGACACTAAAGTAGACAGAATAGATCCGCAAGGTCTCCGATTTTATCTGCTATATCTTAATAATTTTCTTCTGCTTAATTACATTTAACGCTGTCGTTATAGGTGAGGTGCCACGTTTGAATATGAGCGCCTACTTGTAGCATTTCTAACTAATTTATGAAATTGATTTTGAAAGATGAAGTGGGCGCAAGAAAATACTGGTAATTATAAGTAGCTCAGCCTATTTAAATATAAAACCCAAAAAAATATGCCGTTTGTGAAGCAGAGAGCATAGCCTTTGGGTCTTATATTTAATTACAATCACCTACTTCTTAAGAACTGGCTTGAAAAGCGCCGGAAATAGTTTTAGATAAGAACACTAGGCAGATTAAATATATAAATTGCATAGCCGCTCGCTAGAGTACGTAATACTGTCTTTAAAGCAATTTTGGGTACTCTGACTGCCTTAAGCTCTACTGCTGTTTCGATAATGGAAATCTTTTTTATTTGGCTATAGCCATTTTGTAGAAAGACTGCTTCAGGATGGTCGGCAGTAAACTTAAAAGTTGTTCCCACATCTGCAATCTTTTTATGAAATGATTTACTGAATTTTTCGAAAAAGTTCCTACTCATAAGATCACAAATAAGCTTATGTGTTGGAAAGAGGCGGCGTAATATTTGAAGCGATTGATCGATTGCTTCCTCCTCTAAGTACATTAAAACGCCTTCTATGACGACCACCACTGAATTATTATTTAAGAATGGGGAAAGTTTCTCTTCGAGCGATTCGCTTGAAAAGTCTATGGAGATGCGGTGAAGCTCATTCTCGCAATTTGAAGCAGGTAGGCGCTCATTCTTGTACGCAATTACTTGCGGTTCATCGAGTTCTATCCAGGTGCCCCCTTGAATTCGGTAAGCACGGCTATCAAATCCTGCGCCAATAATCACAATGTGTAGATTAGGATTTGCGAGAAGTTCTTGACGTAAGAAATCATCAATAATGCGGTGTCGAGTGGCGTTGGAGGCATTGGGAGCTGTTTCGTCTTTAAAGGCTTCGAAAATTTTTAATCCATCTTCATTCATAAAGGCTTCAGCATAGATGTCACCGCATATAGGATTATTATGTTTAGCATCTTGCATTCGTACGCCACAACAATAAAAGGCTGTCTTTGAAATTGGTTTCATAGCTTCTCGGTTCTGTTTTCACTAGTAGTACTCGATGACTTAACTTTGCCTATATTTGAAGATGGGATGCGGAGTACTCTCCATCTTCAAATATGAGTTAATTGCCATTACGTAGTATTAGCGCCAATCGTCTAATACAAAAACGTCCGGGCGGTTGTAACCAGGGTCATTGGGCTTGTGCATAACTAAACCTACAATTTCCGTACGAAAACGTCGAGCGACCATTTTGGAATAGGCTACATCACGATTGGTATTTACTCCAGCAACAAGACGCGGCATGGATCGAGTAGCTTCATAAACTTCACATGAATTGAGTAACTGTTCAAATTGTTCGCCAGCCTGTTTTCCTGGGTGTACTGCTCCAAACTTGATGTAACACGCATCGCTACCTGCTTCGCTGGATGCTCCACACTGACAAATAGCAAAACCTACTAGTGGGTCATTTGACTCGAATATCGCCATTTTTTATAGGCGGCTGTCAAGATAGTAGGGAACCCTTGGGTGCCCTGCTATGACCCGTCGCCAAAAACATCCCCTGCGTGAT